>JAGVTI010000321.1 GCA_019136935.1 Deltaproteobacteria bacterium | reverse complement strand
TTTTCCTTCTCCATCTGGACGAGGATCCCTGCTTCGGTGCCGACGATGAAGACGCTCCGGTCCGATTCCCGGACGAACTTCAGCATGGCAGCCGTGGAGCCGACAAAATCGGCCAGATTCAGCACTTCGGGGCGGCATTCGGGATGAGCGATGAACAGGGCGTCGGGATGCTCCGTTTTCCTGCGGCGGACTTCTTCCGGCGTCAGTGCCTGGTGAACGGGACAGACGCCATCCCAGGGCAGGATCGTGCTGTCCGTATGACGGGCTGTATAGCGGGCAAGGTTGCCGTCCGGGACCATGAGAATTTCTTTTGCGTTCCGGATGGAGGCGATGACATCCAGGGCATTGGCCGACGTGCAGCAGATGTCGCTTAAAGCCTTGATGTCGGCCGTTGAGTTAATATACGTGACGACCGTCGCCCCGGGATGGTCTTCTCTCGCTTTTTGCAGTTGCGCCGGGGTGATTGTGTCGGCCAGCGGGCATCCCGCATCGGGTCTCGGGATCAGGACGGTCTTGCCGGGACACAGGATGGCGGCGCTTTCCGCCATGAAGTGGACGCCGGCAAAAACGATGATTTCGGCATCCGTTTTGGCCGCCGCCATGCACAGGGCAAGGGAATCCCCCAGGAAATCGGCGATTTCCTGGATTTCCCGCCGCTGGTAATAATGGACGAGGAGAATCGCCTTCTTCTCCCTCAGGAGCGAAACGATTTCTTTCTGTAAAGGAGACAGGTTCATATTCGACCGATCCTGATTTTTTTTCTGTCGCGGAACTCCTTGGGCGATGACCGCCGGCCCGGAAGCATCGTAATCTGTGGTTGCTATAATACCTGTGGAATTAATTCAAGGACTAAATTAAAGAAACCGTAAAAACTCGAAAAACGCCCGGCTTGTCATCCCGAGTCCTGCGTCCAGGGATGAACGCCCGCGAAGGATCGAATCATCACGATCTGTTACAAGGAAGAGATTCTTCGGCTGACGCCTGGGGCTTTGCGGCACCGCCTCTCGATCCGGCTCCGGTCAAATTCATTCCGGGTTCCGTCTTTCGACGGAAGGACGGAAATGGATCGATTCAATTACCGTAGTCGTCAAATCGTTTGCGGGAAGGGGCAAATGTTTTCCTTGCCTCGGCATGCCGGCCATTATATAAAATTTCCTCGCGGCACAGGTTGATCCGCTGCTTTTCCTGCAACGGCGTTCAACGATGCGAAAAAATGCGAAATGTCATCCCGGGGGAGGGAACAGGTTATGACAACCCCTTTCAATTGCGGTTTACGAAAAAGGCGCGCCGCCGGTTTTGTTTTGGCGGTTTTCCTTGTCTGGTCGTTTTTCTGTGCGTGCGGCAATGCCGCGGAATCGTTTCCCGCCGCCACGGGGGCGGTAAACGATTTTGCCGGTGTCGTTCCCGCGGATGCGGAGGAACGGATGGCACGCCTGTCTCGGGAGGTTTTGGACAAAACGGGGACGGCCATCGTCGTGGCCACGGTGAAGGATGTGGGGGACAACGACCCCGATATGTATGCCAACGAACTCTACCAGGCCTGGGGCATCGGGAAAAAGGGGGAGGACAAAGGCGTTCTGATCTTTCTTGCCCTGCGTGAAAGGAAGATCAGAATTGAAACGGGATACGGCGTCGAGGGGATTCTGCCCGACGGCCTGGTCGGCGAGATCCTGGATCGTTATGTAACGCCCTATTTGAAAAAGGGCGATTACGGTACGGGGCTGGGAAACGCCGTGGCGGCGGTGGCGCAGGTGGTGGCGAAAGATGCCGGGATCACCCTGACGGGCGGCGCGTCGGTGAAAGCCGCACCGCGGTCGGCGGAGGCCCGTCGCGGCAATCTCTTTCCCCTGCTTCTGCTGCTTTTGGTGACGGTCCCCCTGCTGGCAACGAGGCAGGGAAGGGCCATGCTGCCCTTTCTCATCGTGGCCCTTCTCAGCGGCGGCAGAGGCGGCGGGGTCGGAGGTTTCGGCGGATTCGGCGGCGGGTACGGCGGATTCGGCGGCGGATCGAGCGGCGGCGGCGGTGCCGGCCGGGGGTTTTAGGAGGCGAAGAAATGGCAAAAATACCCAAAAAACCGGAAGAGATTTTCCCGGAGATGACGGAGCGGCTCAAATCGGCTTTCGGCGACGATCTGAAATCCGTTGTTCTTTACGGCAGCGGCGCTTCAGGGGAATATCTTCCCGGTAAGTCGGACCTGAATTTTCTGGTCATCGTCACGGACGGGGGAATGAAGAAACTGTCGCGCCTGCATCCGTACATGAAAGACTGGGGCAAAAAGCGGGTCGCCGTTCCGCTGGTCATGACGAAGTCCTTTCTGCATAACGCCCTCGACGTCTATCCCATCGAGTTCATGACCATGAAAACACATCACATCCGGGTGACGGGCGATGATATCCTGTCTTCCCTTGTTTTTGACGGAACCTGCATGAGGCTCCAACTGGAACGGGAAATCAAGGGAAAGCTCCTCCATCTGCGGCAGGGATACCTCGCGTCTCAGGGGGAGGCAAAGCAGCTCCAGGGCCTCATCAAGGCCTCCCTGGTGGCGTTTCTGTCCCTGTTCGAGGCCGTCCTTTTTTTGAAGGGGGTGCCTGCCCCGTCATCCCGGCGCCGACTGATCCGCGACACCTGCGCCGAATCGGGGCTCGATGAAGGGGTCTTTTTACGATGCCTCGATATCAAGGAAGATGCGATGAAATACGACTTGAAAGAGACGACGGGGTTGTTCGGTCAATATCTTTCCGAAATCGAGAAGTTCGATTGTCTTGTGGATCAATTGAAACAGGAAATAAACCGACCATAGGAGGTGTTTTATGTCAAAAGGGAAGACGGGTCTGATCGCCGCCGGTATTGTCCTTGTTCTGATTATAGCCTTGTACTCCTTCTTCAAGGGAACCTACAACAATTTCGTCGCCCTTGACGAAACGGTGAAAAACGCCTGGGCCCAGGTGGAAAATCAGCTTCAGCGCCGTTACGATCTGATCCCGAATCTGGTGGAAACGGTGAAAGGGTATGCCAAGCAGGAGAAGGATGTTTTCGTCCAGGTGACCAATGCCAGGGCGAAGGTCGGCGGGGCGTCCGGCATCCCTGACAAGATCGGCGCCAACAACGAACTGACTTCCGCGCTGAGCCGCCTTCTGCTCGTGGTGGAGCGGTATCCCGACCTGAAATCCAACCAGAATTTCATGCGTCTCCAGGATGAACTGGCGGGGACGGAGAATCGGATCGCCGTGGAGCGGAAGCGGTACAACGATGCCGTGAGGACCTACAACGTTGCCGTCAAGAGTTTCCCCGCCAATCTTTTGGCCGCCATGTTCGGCTTTTCTCAGGCGACCTTTTTCGAAGCGCCGGCGGCAGCGAAAACGGCTCCGCAAGTCAGATTTTGACCGGAAATAGGTTCGAAAAGGCTTTTCAGGCCCCCGCCGGACGGCGGATCGGATCTGTCCGGCGGAATGGTATTCCGTTGAAGGGCCGGTCTCCGGTTTTTCATTCGTAGGCCGGAACGATCATCTCCCGGATGATTTGATCGGCGTCACCGATGTTGAGTTCCATAATGCGCCTGAGATGAAAAAAACTCTCTTCGTCCATGGACGTGAAACCGATCGCCGTTTCGTTCCCGTGGATTCGCAGAATCTTCCCCTCGAGGCTGATCGTCACCCGATCGTTCAATTGGATGCGTATCTGACAGGGGGCATCGTTCTGAAAGCGGGGATGGGTGACACAGAGCAAACCGGTGAGGCTCAGGTTGAGCGTTTTTACGTGACACCAGGCTCCTTCGACCAGGATACTTACTTCGAAATGCACGGGAACGCGGGAGCGTTTTCTTCTGTCGTCGATCATGTTTCTCCTTCTGCAACACGCTGTTGGGCAGATTGGATGCCGTGAACCCGGCTCCGGGCATCAGGGGATCCTGGTTTCACCATCGGCAATTTTCTGCAGGGCAGGCCTGTCCAGTATCCGGATACGGGACCCTTCGCTTTTGATCAGTCCCAGTCGGCCCATCCTCGACAGAATACGGGACAGGGTCTCCGGTATCGTTCCCAGCAGGGCCGCCAGTTGATTTTTGCTCACATCGAGTTCCAGGTGCTCGGGATCGGGAGATTTCCCGCTCAGATAAAGAAGGTATGCCGAAAGACGCCCCGGAACCTCTTTCAGGGATAAATCCTCGATCAGATCCGCAAACCTGTGCAGGCGGAGGGCCATCACCCCGAGCATGTTCATGGCTAACGCGGGATCCCGGCGGATCATTTCGACAAAGTCGGCGCGGGGGATAAAAAGGCAGGTCGTCCCGACGTTGGCTTTGGCGAAAGCGGGAAAACCATGCCCGGTGAAGACGGAGACTTCCCCGAAAGACTCGCCGGGGCCGAACAGGTGAAGGATCTGCTCTTTCCCCTCGGAGGAGATCTTGTAGATTTTTACCTGCCCCGTCTCGACAATGTAAAAGCCGTTTCCCTCATCCCCTTCCATGAAGATGATCTCGCCGCGGCGGTAGGATTTTCTCAGGACAATCCGTGCGAGATTTTCAAAGTGATTCGGCTGCAGTCCTTCAAAAAGGGGAATGACCGTATGCTTTCCCAGATCGTTCATGGATTCCAGCATAGGGTGTTTGACCCGCCGAGTCAAATATTATTCCCCCTGTCAAAGCGAGGCGGGGATCATCCCGAAAAACCGGGATCCCTGCGAAGCTTTTCAGGACGGAGGAACAAGGGGTCACCCCGTCAGCGCTCCGGCGGGCGGTTAACGTGGAAAACGGCCGTCCGCACCCCGGGATCGGATCGTCTTCATATGAACGATCCCCGGTCATTTCCAAACGAGCGCCCTCGGATTCCGCACTTTCCCTGAAAACCGGCGGGCTTGCAACCAGCGGTCACGCGGGTACGGCTTGCTGGAAGAGCTTCGTAATCTGAGGAATGACGATGTTGATCATCAATCCCAGCGAACAGAGCTTGGTGTCGAGCAGCATACCCCACTGGTAGTCACCCATGTGGATGATGACAATCGCCTTGTTTTCAGCCAGTTCGACAATGTAGTATTTCCCGAGGGTGGGCATTTCGCTCTGCTTCATGGTCGTGACGATGTGCTGCGTGATCTGGTTGAACATGGCGGACGCCACGGGATTGGAATTGTACCCGCCGATCGACTGGCCGTCCCGGCTCGTGTAGATGTCGCATGCCACCGCGCCACCGTTGGAAATTTCCTTTAATTCGTCCATCGCCTTATTGAGTTTGTTTAAATCCATACTGATCTCCTTTAGATGTTTTGATTTGCCTTTTTTTCCCGATTTACGGAAAAAAACATCGTAAATGTTCATGCGTCTTTCCGAACCGCCTTTCTCCGTTCCTGATTTTCGGAGTCATCAAAAAACGACAGCGAGTCGTCCGTTTTCTTCTGTCCGCCGTCTTGACGGGTCCGGCGGGGACAGGGAAAAAATTCATCGCGTGGCAAGTTCGGCCCCCCGTTTTCTTCGCGCCTTCTTCCCCCCATTCATCATGAATCGTTTCCCGGGGCGAATCCGTGAAGCGGATCCAATCCGGCGGAGGCGCCTTTCCGATCAGTTGGCCAGCGCGGCTTCAAAGATCGATCTGGCGCGGGGCAGGGCCACATTGAGCAGGATGCCCAGGGAACACTTCTTCGTGTCGATGAGGATTCCCCACTGATAATCGCCGACGATCATCGAAATGACCATCTTGTCGTCAACCAGATCGATCATGTAGGTGCTTCCCAGGGGGGGGAATCCCGCTTCCTTCAAAGTTTCCTTCATATACTGCGTGATCTGGTTGGACATGGCGCAGTAGGCCGGGTTGCTGTTGTAACCGACGATGGATTGCCCGTCCCTGGTCATGAAAACATCACACGCGAGCAGCCCGAACCCGGCCGTTTCCTTTAACGTGTCCACGGCTTCGTTCATCTTTTTTACGTTCATTCCATACTCCTGTCCTTCAAAAAAATTTGTTTGTTTCTCCTGCCCGCCCTCCGACGCCGCAGGCAGGTTGTCCTGTTTTTCCAGGGGAATCGCATCGCGGATGTTGTCCGCCCCCGGCTGTTCCTCTTCCTTTCCGCTGAAGAATGGCGCCGTGCATTCGCCTTGTTCTTCGTTCAAAAGAGCGCTCGCCCCGGTTTCCCGCAGGGGAGGGGCCGCCTCCGCGCCTTCTTCCTTTTTGATTTCCTCGCCGACGTTAAAGATGTCGTCCAGCGCGTTGTCATAGGAATCGCCCGCAGAGGGGTCGTTGCCGCCGCCTGTGCGGTGGTTCGGCCGCCTACTCTCGAAAACCATGATCAGGAAATCCAGGTCGTTGTGGATGGCTTTTTCCACGGAGAAGGACTTCGACCGGATCTTGATCTCCGCCTGTTCCCAACCCAGGATTTCCATGGCCGCCGTTTCGCCTTTGCTTTCAGGGGTTACGGCATCCAGCAGGACGCCCTTCCTGAAATACATTTCCCCTTCCCGGTCCTGATGCCGGATGGTCAGGACGCAGGTTTTTTTTTCCAGCTGCACCAGCTTCAGGAAGGAGATCAGGGAGATGCCGGGAATGTAACTGCTGTCATGCAGGTCTATGCTTTTGTAGATGTTTTCGACCAGGAGATCGAAATCCAGGGGTTTTTCCAGGTAACGGATCGCACCCAGGTGCGAGACACTGCTTTCAATGACGGGGGTGCCGTAGGCCGTCATGACGATCACCGGAATTCTCGGGTAATGGGAACTCATGAAGGCCAGGAGTTCGAATCCATCCATGACCGGCATTTTCAGGTCGGTGATGACCAGGTCCACATATTCATCGCGGATGATCTGTGACGCGATCTTGCCGTTTGTGGCCGTCCTGATGTCGAATTCATTGTCATAAGCCCTCAGTCCCTCAACCAGGCTCAAAAGGAAATTTTTATCGTCATCCACGATCAGAACTATCGACACGGCCAACCTCGAAAAATGCAATCGAATCCGAACTATTGATAACCATCTGCCGTCTTGACGGCGTCTGTCGAATGAGCTGCAAAGATGATGCCATCCATGAATGCCAAGATGAATCAGGTTGCGGCGGCCCCGCAAAAAGTCCGTCCGGACCATTCCCAAAAGCGCCGGAGATGAAAAAACTCTTTTAATGTTAGCTTATTGGAGGATTTCATTCCTGACCGGCGCGAGGGACTCAGGATAAAAAATCGGGTGTTTTCCGACTTATTGCCGCTTCGCCGGATTCTAAAGAGGGGCGGCAGGGTAGGTCATAATGAGCCGTTCATTCTGACATGGGCCGGTCATTCTGAACCGAATCGATTATCGGTAAAGCCTGAGTTTCCGTTTCAGGGTGGACAGAGAGATTCCGAGGGTTTTGGCGGTCTGTGTGAGATTTCCCTGTTTATTGCGCAGTGTTTCCAGGATGTGGTTTCTTTCCATCTCCTCCAGCGAGGCCGGTTCCGGAAGATGCGAACCGCTGGATTCGGTTCTGTCCGCCGGTTTGCCGTTTGTCCCGTAAAGCAACTCCGAGGGGCGAAGCCGGGTTTTATGCAGGATGCAGGATCGCTCGAGAATGTTTCGCAGTTCCCTGACGTTTCCCGGCCATGGGTACTGCTGCAGCAGTTGGATTTCGCTTTCGTCGAGGTCCGACTCGGGATTGCGTCCGAAAAGGGAGACGAAATGGCGGCATAGTTCGGGAATGTCTTCACATCGTTCACTGAGGGAGGGGATGTGGATACACAGCACGTTCAACCGGTAGTAGAGATCCTTGCGGAAGAGGTTGTTGCCGATCAGGGTTTCCAGGTCGGCGTTGGTTGCCGCGATGATCCGCACGTTCACCCGGATTTCGGACTGGCCTCCCAGGCGGCGGAGGCACCCGTTGTCCAGGGTTGCCAGCAGTTTTGCCTGTAGACCGAGGGGCATGGTGGCGATTTCATCCAGGAAAAGGGTACCGCCTTCCGCAAGTTCGAAAACGCCTTTACGGCTGTTCACGGCGCCGGTAAAGGCCCCCTTTTCGTGGCCGAAAAGTTCGGATTCGATCAGGTTTTCCGGCAGGGTGGCGCAGTTGACAAAGACGAAGGGGGCGTCATGCCAGGGGCTTGCGTAATGGATATGGCGTGCCAGGACCGTTTTCCCCGTTCCGGTGTCGCCCGTAATCAGAATCGGAGACCGGACTTCGGTCGCTCGCCTGACGAGTTGGTAAGCCTCCCCGCTTTTCCCGAGGGTGCCGACCAGGACGGAGTTCGCCTGGTCCTTCGTTGCCTTGTAGGACTGCAGGAGCTTGGCCCGTTCCAGTTCCGTCATCTGGAGGGCCCGCTTCACGGACAGATGCAGTTCCTCGAGTTCGAAGGGCTTGAGAAGGTAATCGTGGGCTCCCGAGCGAATGGCCTGGATGGCATGCTCAAAGGAAGGATGGGCGGTGATGAACAGAATTTTGCATTGCTCGTTCAGATCGATGATATCCGGGCAGAGCTGGTGGCCGTGACCGTCGGGGAGTTTTTCATCAAGCAGGACGATATCGATGTTGCGGTTCCGGCAGACCTGCAGTCCCTGGGCGGCGGTGTAAGCCGTGTAGACCTCCAGTACGGTGCTGCGAAACGCTTCTTTCACGGCATCACAGAAGAAGGCGTCATCGTCGATGACCAGCAGGTTTTTTTTCGGGGTTGA
>JAGVTI010000130.1 GCA_019136935.1 Deltaproteobacteria bacterium | reverse complement strand
TAATCAACAAATCGGGTGCGGTAGTGTATGAAATGGTTTAAGATCTCGCTGATCGTCGCGGTGATTCTGGTTATCCCGGCCGTTGAGGCCTTTTCAGAGGCCAAACCGCAGGCATCATCCAGGAAAGATTTTTTCTCCGTCAACCCGGCCTTCCGGGCGGATGTCCTGGTGTCGGAGACGGAAAAGAAAACGGATGACCTGCTGAAACTGGACGAAAAATCCGTTTCGATCTTGGATAACAATCTGCAGGTATGGGAGACCGGTGGTCAGGATAAGTGGAATGAAGTCCGATTGTTAGGGTTGACATTGTCTCTTTCCCGCCTTGTTTCGGCGCGGGAAAAGGATCGGAAAGATCCCTTTCCCGAAAAGGAACGGATGTCTCTCGAAACCCTGCTGCCCCTGATATTTCACGGATCTTTCCAGCAGGAGGACATGGAGGCCCTGGGAGAATTTTTCAGACCCCAGCTGAATCTGGGGATAGAATTTTAACGAACCGGGAAAAAGTTCGGTTTTGTCATTCCCAGGATCATCAGCGGCGATGAATCCTGTTGAAAAGAGACGCTTCGCTTCGCTCAGAGTGACCACAAAGGTGTGGCTTTCGCTCAGGATAACGATAGGACGGGTTCGATTTTTACGGATTCGCCAAATATGGAGGAGGGTGCATTTCATGAAGATATTCGACGGGCTCTACGCGTTCATCTGGCAGGATTATCGTGAGAACAACTGCAATACCTATTTTATCGACCGGGATAAAAAAATTCTCATCGATCCGGGGCACGACCACCTGTTCGGGCATGTGGAACAAGGTCTCGGACAACTTGGGGTACCGGTTTCCGCGATCGATTACGTCTTGATTACCCACGGGCATCCGGATCACCTGGAGGCGGCCTTCCGTCTGCAGAATCCGTCTCTTCTGGCCATGAGCCGCGAGGAGTACCGGTTCATCAGGCAGTGGTCCGGTCCGAATTATGACATACCCGGGCCGGACCTTTACCTGTCCGAAGGGATGCTTCAGATAGGCGATGTGAACCTCGAAGTTTTTGACACGCCCGGCCATTCGCCCGGATCGGTCTGCCTGTACTGGGCGGAGAAAAAGGTGCTGTTTACGGGAGACGTGATCTTCAATCAGGGGATCGGCCGGACGGACCTGCCCGAAGGGAGCGGCCCCCGCCTGAAGGAGAGCATCCGGCGGATCAAAAACCTCGATGTCGAGATTCTCCTAAGCGGCCACGGAGAAATCCTCGCCGGCAAAGAAGCGGTGCAACAGAATTTTCGTTTCATCGAGGATTACTGGTTCCGGTATATCTGAAGCCCCCGGCGCGATCCGGCCGGTATAAAAAATCTTGATTTCTTCGATCTTCTATAATAGAAGACCGGGTTACTTTGTAATATCCTAAATTTTGGGGACTCCTTGCCCGATTCTTGGGATCGGGCTTCAGAGCCGAGAGGAGGTAGGTCATTGAGAAGGTACGACGTTGTTTTTATTGCTTTATCGAATCTCCCTGACACCGAGGTCAGTGAGATAATCGAACGTTACCAGAACATGGTGACGGAGCGCAAAGGATTGATCATCAAGGTCGAAAAATGGGGCAAAAGAAAGCTGGCGTATGAGATCAGAAAGCAGAACATGGGGTTCTATGTTCTCTTCGATTTTGCAGGGGACAGCCATATCATCGATGAATTGGAGCGCAATCTCAAAATCGACGATAAAATCCTGAAATTCCTCACCGTCAAGACCTCCGAGGAAATTACGGCGGCGGAAGTCGATGAAATCGTCGCGGCGGCGGCCAAGGCGGGCCAGGCGGCAGCGGAAGGCGCGGCGGAGAGTGCCGAGCCCAAGATGATCATCCCTGAAGGGGCGGATAAAACCGCCGCGGCCGAAGCATCGCCTGCAAGCGCCGATACGAAGGAGGAAGGAAAATGACAGCAGGAAATTATCAGTCCCGTCCCCAGGGTTCGTCCCGGCCTCAGAAGAAATTTTTCCACCGGAGAAAATTCTGCCGGTTCTGTTCCGATTCCAATTTGAAAATCGAGTACAAGGATCCCATGTCGCTGCATGATTTCCTGACCGAACGCGGCAAGATCATGCCCCGGAGAATCACGGGAAGTTGCTCGAAACACCAGAGAGAGATAACCCTTGCGATCAAAAGGGCCAGGGCGATCGCCTTGCTGCCCTTTGTCGTGTCGGACGGGAAGTAAAACGGGACGGGGGACCCTGTCTTTTTGCCGTACGGGAGGATTGCCGGCCGGTTTTTCCGGACGGGGCGGTGTTTCCCTTCGCGGCGGCGGATCCCATTCCCATCCCGCCTGGCATAACGTGGAAAGCTTTCCCTTTTTGCAGGGTGCACTCCTTATCTCTTCCCGCGTAAAACCGGATTGGTTACGGGTTGTTGCCTGAGGAGTTTCAGAAAGTACAGGAGGATTCAGATGCAGGTTATTTTGAAGGAAGATGTCAATGCTCTTGGCAAAGCGGGGGATGTCGTCAAGGTCGCCGACGGCTACGGGCGGAATTTTCTTATCCCCCGGGGTTTCGCCGCCGAGGTCAACAGCCGGAATATCCGTATGATCGAGCAGGAGAAAAAACAGATCCTGCAGAAGATGGAAAGAGAAAAGAAAAAGGCGGAGGATTTCGCCTCCCAGTTGGCGGCGGTCGTCTGCACCATCGCCCGGAAAGTCGGGGAACAGGAAAAACTGTTCGGGTCCGTGAACGCCAAAGACATCGAAGAGAGCTTGTCGCAGCAGGGGATCGAAGTCGACCGGAAAAACATCGTCCTGGACGAGCCGATCAAGACCCTGGGTGAATTCCCCGTGAAAATAAAACTCAACGCCGGAGTGAGCGCCGAGATCAAGGTTGTGGTTGTCGGGGAAGAATAATCCGTTTGGTGACGCCGGTTTGATCGGAACGGACGTGACGGTTTGTTTTGTGACTTCCCCGCAACGTCACCCGAGTTGACGGCAGACCGGATCACACTTATTTACCAGGTCGCTGCGCTTATGCCCGCAAAAACGGATATCGATACATCCATCTACAAAGTGCCCCCCCAGAACATGGAAGCCGAACAATCGGTTCTGGGGGGGATTTTACTTGAAAATCAATCCCTCAATGCCGTTCTGGAAATCATGACCGGTGCCGACTTTTACAGCGAGGGGCACCGGAAGATTTTCGACGCCATTGCGGACCTTTCCGACCGGGGAGAACCGAGCGACCTCATCACCTTGAGCAGTCTTCTGAAAGACCGCGGGCAGCTGGATCAGGTCGGCGGGATGGTTTACCTCGCGTCCCTTGTCGACGGCGTGCCGTCGGCGGCCAACATCGCTTACTACGCCCGTATCGTCAAAGAGAAGGCGATTCTCCGGAGCCTGATTGCCACGGCAACGGAAATTCTTCAGAAAACCTACAACGCCGGGTCGGATGTCGATTCGGTACTCGACCAGGCGGAACAGGCGATTTTTGAAATTTCCGAGAACAAGATCCGGCCGTCCTTCTATACGATCCGGGAGGTGGTGAAGGACAATTTCAAGGAGCTCGAGAGGCTTGCCGAGAGAAAGGATCTGATCACGGGAGTGCCGACGGGTTTCGACAAGCTCGACGAAATCACCTCGGGACTGCAGAGATCGGATCTGATCATCATCGCCGGCCGTCCGAGCATGGGGAAGACCGCCTTCGCCCTGAACATTGCCCAGAACGCGGCCCTGAAGTCGGGTGTCCCCGTGGCTGTCTTTTCCCTGGAAATGGCGAAGGAACAGCTGGTCTTCCGTATGTTGTCGGCCGAGGCAAGGGTCGATTCCCAGCGCCTGAGAAAAGGTTTCCTGGGGGAGACGGACTGGAAGAAGCTGGTCAAGGCATCAAGCGACCTGTCGGAAGCCCCGATTTATATCGACGATTCGGCGGGCATCACGGTCCTGGAAATGAAGGCCAAATCACGGCGCCTCAAGGCGGATGCGGGATTGGGGCTGATCATCCTGGATTACCTCCAGCTCATGAAGGGCGGTGCTTACAAGGAATCCCGGGAACAGGAAATATCGGAAATCAGCCGGTCTTTGAAAGGCCTGGCCAAGGAACTGAGCGTTCCCGTCATTGCCCTGTCCCAGCTGAACCGCAAGGTGGAGGACCGGACGAACCGGCGGCCCCAGATGGCGGATCTCCGGGAATCGGGTGCCATCGAGCAGGACGCGGACGTGATCGCCTTTATCTACCGGGACGAGGTGTACAACAGGTCGGAGGACAACCCGGACAAGGGCATCGCGGAAATCATCATCGGAAAGCAGCGAAACGGCCCGACAGGGACGGTCAAGCTGGCTTTCCTGGAAAAATACACCTCTTTTGAAAATCTCGCCCGGCCGGATGCGTTCTCAGCTGAGTAGCAGCCTCTCTTCCTGGACGTAGGGTAACGCCAGCTGCAGTTTTTTCAGGGCCTGTTTTTCGATCTGCCTGGCCCGCTCCCGGGTGATGTTGTAATGGTCGCCGACTTCCTGCAGGGTCATGGGTTCGTCCGCCATGATCCGGTTTCGGATGATAAACGACTCCCTTTCCGTCAATTTTTCCATGGCGCCCGAGATGTTCTTCTGAACGAGTTCCATCTCCTGTTTCCGGATCAGCTCCGTTTCCTGGTCGTCACCCTGGTAGGTCAGGAAATCCAGGTAGGTCGCATCCTCTTCGTCGTTCAGGTAGGCGTTCAGGGAGACATCCCGGTTGCTCAGGCGCAGTCCCATCTCTTCCACGTCAATTTCCTTGACGTTCAAGGATTCGGCGATCTCCTTGAATTCGGGATTTCTCTCCGACATGGCTTCCAGTTCCTTTTTGGCCCGGTTCAATTTAAAGAAAAGCTTTCTCTGGGCCTGGGTTGTGCCGATCTTGACCATGCTCCAGGAACGGATGATGTAGTTCTGGATATAGGCGCGGATCCACCAGACGGCATAGGAGATGAGCCGGTATCCTTTGTAGGGATCGAATTTCTTCACGGCGTGCATGAGGCCGATGTTGCCCTCCTGGATCAGGTCCGCAAGCTTCACGTTGTAATTCTTGTATTCGTAGGCGATCTTGACGACGAATCGCAGATTCGACACCACCAGTTTCTCCGCTTCCTTGATCCCCTTGTATTTCTTGAGATTGACGGCGATGCTGAATTCCTCCTCCGCCGAAAGGAGCGGAATCCGGTTGATCTCGGCGATATACATTTCAAGTGTGCCCGTTACGGCCGGTAACTTCAAGATAATCCTCCGTCATGAGCGGTTATTTTTATCTTCTTTTGATAACGGATTCTGGAGATTAGTCAAGTTTTTTTGGGGTTTCGCCGGGTGTCCAAATATTGACACCCATGTCGGCGATGCTTATTTTGAAGTCAAAATTGACGGCCCCGTGAAAACGGCTGTTTTGTCGTTCCGGGGGGGCAGGCGGGTTGTTTTTCGGTTTTTTTACGGGTCCGGCGGAATTCGGAAGACGGGGATTGAAAGTGAAGACAATGAACAGGATGATGCTTGAATTTGCGTTTCAATTGGCGAAAAATATCGAAGCGAAGGCGGTGCTGCTTTACGCCGACATGATCCCCGATCAGCACCTGGTCAAGGCCATGGAAGACTTCCAGATTATCCTCGTGACCAAGGGCGCGCAGGAGGTCCCCAAGTCTTTTCTCGATCACGTCACCGTTCTGAATGTTCCCGATGTGAATCTGACCCGGATCGGCCAGGTGAAGATCGCCATTACCAAGGGGATCGTCATGGGCCAGTTCAAGAAAGGCGATCGTATCGTCTGCCTGAGCGGTGTTCCGAAATTCGAGTACCTGGACAGTCTTTTCGTCCTGGATGTGGGGAAGGAATTCGAAATCCTGACGTCGGAAGACATTCCCGACATCACGGAGGTCGGATATCCGGAGGTGTTCGGCACCCTGTTGTCCATTGCCCTGGAGTTGGCGGCACAGGGCAGGGAAGGCCGGAAGGTCGGGACGATTTTTGTCCTGGGGGACCACGAAAAGGTTTTGCAGCTGTCCCGCCAGATGATCATCAATCCCTTCATGGGGTACCGGGAGGAGGAACGGAATATCCTGAATACGGACCTGAAGGAAACGATCAAGGAATTGTCCGCCATCGACGGGGCGTTTGTCATCCAGAACAACGGGGTGATCGTCACGGCGGGGCGGCATCTGAGCGCGGCCCTGGAGAGCAAGGATTTCCCCCAGGGGCTGGGGAGCCGCCATATCGCGGCGGCCGGGATTACGAGCATCACCGATGCCGTGGCCATTGTCATTTCCGAATCGACGGGAACGGTCAGTGTCTTTAAAAACGGGAATGTTTTTGTGCGAATTGAAAAACCCAATGCATAGGGAGGAAATATGCGTTTCGACAAGTTTACCCTGAAAGTGCAGGAGGGGCTCCAGGAGGCCCAGAACATAGCCGGCCAGTACGGCCATCAGGCCATCGATGCCGAACACCTGCTGCTGGTTCTGCTGCAGCAGGAGGAGGGGATTGTCGGGGAGATTCTCCGGAAAACGGGGGTCGACACGGCAAGAGCCGAAGAGGGGCTGAGGCGGTCTCTGGACAAGATGCCGAAGATTTCCGGAGGCGGAACGGGGCAGGTCTATCTGGCCCCCCGTCTGAACCGGATGCTGGATCGCGCCATTGCCGAGGCGGCGAGGATGAAGGACGAATACGTCAGTGCCGAGCACGTTCTGATCGCCATGGCGGAAGACAAGGAAGGCGTCGAGGTTCTGCGGATCAACGGCGTTACGAAGGATAGCATTTTCAAGGTGCTCCTCGACATCCGGGGAAACCAGCGGATCACCGATCCGAATCCGGAGGAAAAGTACCAGGCCCTGAAACGGTATGCCAAGGATTTCAACGAACTGGCGCGAAAAGGGGCCTTCGATCCCGTGATCGGCCGAGATGAGGAAATCCGGCGGATCATGCAGGTTCTTTCCCGGCGCACCAAGAACAACCCCGTTTTGATCGGGGAGCCCGGCGTCGGTAAGACCGCCATCGTGGAAGGCCTGGCCCAGCGGATCGTCAACGGGGATGTTCCGGAGAATCTCAAGAACAAGCGGGTGATCGGCCTGGACATCGGGTCTCTCATCGCCGGGGCCAAGTACCGGGGGGAATTCGAGGAACGTTTGAAGGCCGTTCTCAAGGAAGTGACGAGCGCCGAGGGGGAGATCATCCTCTTCATCGACGAAATTCATACCGTGGTCGGAGCCGGAGCGGCGGAAGGGTCCGTCGATGCGTCCAACATGTTGAAACCCGCCCTCGCCCGGGGAGAGCTCCGCTGTGTCGGAGCGACGACCTTGAACGAATACCGGAAGTATATCGAAAAGGATCCGGCCCTGGAACGCCGGTTCCAGCCCATTCTGGTCAAGGAACCGACGGTGGAGGATACGATCGCCATTCTCCGGGGACTCAAGGAACGCTACGAGGTGCACCACGGGGTGCGCATCAAGGATGCGGCGATCATCGCCGCGTCGACGCTGTCCAACCGGTACATCAGCGACCGTTTTCTGCCGGACAAGGCCGTGGACCTGATCGACGAGGCGGCCTCCCGCCTGAGGATCGAACTGGACAGCATGCCCGCGGAAATCGATGTCATCGACCGCAAGGTCATCCAGTTGGAAATCGAACGACAGTCGTTGAAAAAAGAAACGGACCCGACGTCCGTAGAACGGCGAGACAAGATTGAAGCGGAACTGGCCGATCTTCGGGAGACGATGGATAAAATGAAGCTCCGCTGGTCATCGGAAAAGGAGATCATCAAGAAAATCCAGAATATCAAGGGTCAGATCGAGACCTTCAAGACGGAGGAACTGAACGCCCAGCGTGACGGAAACCTGGCCCGGGCGGCGGAAATCCGCTACGGCAAGATGGTGGAGCTGAACCGGGAACTGGAAGCGGAGCAGGGAAAGCTCGGCGAACTGCAGAAGGAAAACCCCATGCTCAAGGAGGAAGTCGATGCGGAGGACGTGGCGGAGGTCGTCGGCAACTGGACCGGTATTCCCGTTGCCCGGATGATGGAAAGCGATGTCAACAAGCTGATCCACATGGAAGAACGGCTGAAGTTGCGGGTCGTCGGGCAGGATGAGGGGATCGCCGCGGTTTCCAGCGCCCTGCGCAGGGCCCGTTCGGGATTGCAGGATCCGAACCGGCCGATCGGCTCCTTTATCTTTCTCGGACCGACGGGCGTGGGGAAAACTGAATTGGCCCGGGCCCTGGCGGAATTCATGTTCGACAACGAGCAGGCCATGATCCGGATCGACATGTCGGAGTACATGGAAAAGCATTCCGTGGCCCGGCTGATCGGCGCCCCCCCCGGCTACGTCGGTTACGAGGAAGGGGGTTATCTCACGGAAGCCGTCAGGCGGCGTCCCTACTCGGTTCTTTTGTTCGACGAAATCGAGAAGGCCCATCCCGACGTCTTCAACATCCTGCTGCAGATCCTCGATGACGGACGTCTCACCGACGGCCATGGCCGGACGGTCGATTTCAAGAACACGATCGTGATCATGACGTCCAATGTGGGCGGACAGTGGCTCCAGGATCAGGGGCTGAGCGACGAGGAAAAGCGCCGGCGGACCACGGATACCCTGAAAACGACGTTCAAACCGGAGTTCCTGAACCGGATCGACGACATCATCACCTTCCGGCCCCTGGGGATCGAGGACATCGACCGGATCATCCTGATTCAGCTGGTCCTGATTCAGAAACGGCTCGACGAGCGGAAACTGGTCATCGAATTGACAGAGAAAGCGAAACATTATATAGCCAGGGAAGGTTACAG
>JAGVTI010000054.1 GCA_019136935.1 Deltaproteobacteria bacterium | reverse complement strand
ATTGATTCGGGAACAAAAACGAGTACAGGATCAATAATCCTGGACAGGCAGAATTCGTGCGCCCCCTGCACTTTAGTGCGAAAGATGCACATTCTTTGCGTTGCCTTGGTGCAGCCTCTTTGTGGCGGAAATCGCAGAATATGTTCGTAATTCGCACAAATCGTGGGGCGATCTCTGATGCGAACAGGGCATGTGCGGGGATTGAAACGGAGAAAAGAAGTTCTCGGGTTAAAATAAAATATTGTATGAAATTAGTATATTGTGCGAACAAAAAGTTTTTTTATTTTCATTTCGAGGCGGTCTGAAAGAAGAATTTTCGAAGTTGGCATTCATATTGCTCATAATAAGGTAAATCATAACCCTGGACATGATGACCTCAAAGAAGACTGAAAAACGCTCCGGATGCGATCCGGACTGAGAGAGGATTGCGATATTGAAGGAGATTGATCGCGGGCGTTTTTCGATGAAACGGATATAACAGGTGGACGGTTCCTTAACTCTCCTTTCCGTCCACCGCCCCCCCTCCGGGTCAACCTGAAAAGGATTTGCCCCAATATCCTTTTCAGTTTTATATAGGTGGATGGCTTTCTGGTTCCCCCCTTTTGCCATCCACCTTCTTTATTTTCAAGTTCCCGCCGGTCACAGGCCGGCGGGTTATCCCCAGGTCAGACATTGAAACGAATATGGGCGATATCTCCGTCCTGGATTCTGTAATCTTTCCCTTCGGAATGAAGACGGCCGCTTTCTCTGGCGGCGGCCATTCCACCCAGTTGGATAAAATCGTCGTAATGAACGATTTCCGCCCGGATGAATCCCCTTTCCATGTCCGTGTGAATTTTTCCCGCGGCCTGGGGGGCCTTGGTTCCCCGCGGAATGGTCCATGCCCGTAGTTCGGTGCCGACGGTTGTGTAAAAGGTGATCAGGTCCAGGAGGCCGTATCCGGCATGGATGAGCTTCTCCAGTCCCGATTCCTGCAGTTCCATGTCCTTCAGAAATTCGGCCCGCTCATCGGCAGGCAATTCGGCGATTTCCGCTTCCAGGTCGCCGCAGATGGAAATGACCCGGGAACCTTCCCCGGCGGCCTTTTCCTCCAGGGCCCGCAGGATTTCCCCGTTGCCTTTCAGAATTGCTTCACTGACATTGGCCACGATGAGCATCTTCTTGGCTGTAATCAGGTCCAGATCCTGTACGGCCTCGTCGAAATCGTCGTGTTTTTCGAGATGGATGACCGGAATCCCCTTACCCAGTCCCTCCCGGATGAGCTGGTATACTTCCATGAATTTGCGGGCGGTCTTATCGCCGACTTTGGCGAGCCTGTCCGTTTTCTCGATCCTTCTTTCGATGGTTTCCAGATCGGCAAGGATCAACTCCATCTGCACGATATCCATATCCCGTATGGGATCGACGGAACCGTCGACGTGAGCCACGTTGGGGTCTTCGAAGCAGCGGACAATGTGGACCACGGCGTCCACCTCGCGGATATGGCCGAGAAATTTATTTCCCAGACCCTCTCCGCGGCTCGCGCCTTGAACCAGGCCGGCGATGTCGACAAATTCCATGGTTGTCGGCGTGACTTTCTGCGGTTGGATCAACCGGGCAATGGCGTCCAGCCGTTTGTCCGGAACGGGGACCATACCGATATTCGGTTCGATGGTACAGAAGGGGTAATTGGCCACTTCCGCGCAGGCCGCCGTCAGGGCGTTGAAAATAGTTGATTTCCCGACGTTGGGAAGACCGATGATGCCGCATTTAAATCCCATGATAATACCTCACTGTTCTTTTGATCCATGGACAGGACCTTCTTCCTCCTCCCAGCGTCTGAGGGTGACCAGGCCCTGTTTTCGCTTTCTCATGTAACCGGTGATAAAAATGATCGTGGCGACAAACCACAGGGCTGTCGCACTCGTTAAGACCGGAAACCAGGAGATGCGTAATTTAAGGTAAGCAAGCCATTCGTGTTCGAGTAACGGTGAAAGGCATTCCGTCCGATGTGGTTGATGAGAAAAGAGACGAACAGGAAACTTTCCGCATAGGCGAGTTCCGCCCGGTCCCTTTCGGAAGGGAAATCGGTCGTCAATCGTGACAGGGGGATCAGGGTATCCGTCAGGACTGCCCGGATGAGGACCGCCGTCCGGGAGAAATCCCATTCCCGCGATTCGTACATGGCCAGGCCTTCCCCAAGCCAAAAGGGTACTTTCTTTTCCGGCAGGGCCCGGCCGATGGCGACGTGGGTCAGTTCATGGGCGAAAATTTCCACCGGGTCAGGATGACCGGCCTTAACGGAAAAAGGGGAGCGCAGGATAATCAGGTTGCTTTCCGGGTAGGCAACCCCTGCGGCCCACAGGGGGATTTCTCCGTTTCCTGCCTGGAGTTTCCGAAAGGATTCGATGGTTGGAGCGATGAGAACGGCCGTTTTCCCTCGAAAATCCTTCCCCGTGTCGGCAATGATTTTTCCCCTGATTTCTTCGATTTCCGGGAGAAGGCGATCAACGATTCTTTTATCCTGGGCCGTATAGGTCAGGGTAAAATGTTCCGTCTGATGGGTGAGGAAATTTCCCCCGTAAACGGGCGGGCAGAAAACCCATCCCAGCGGGACAATTAAAAAAAGAGAAAGAATCCGATGCATTTCGTCGGGATTCCCTCCAATCGTCCGGCGCGAAATCAGAGAGAAAGGAAAATCTCCTCCCTGCTCGGATGACGGCCCGAACCTATATTTATTCTCATCGAAACCCGCGAGACTTCTTCGCATCCGGTTTCGAGCATGCAGTCACGCCCGCCGTTCGGCCTAGCGGAGCTTATCCAGTTCATCCACCAGGGCTTCGAGAGGCGGCCTCTGGTTGATATTATGCACATCAATGTAACGGATGATTCCCTTTTTGTCGATAACGAAAAGGGCTCGTTCCGCAACGCCGTCCGATCTCAGGATGCCGTAGGTCCGGGCGACCTTTCCATGAGGCCAGAAATCCGACAGAACGGGGAACCAGAGCTGTCCCATCTGGTTCGTCCAGGAATAAAGGGTGGGAATATTATCCACCGTGATTCCCAGAAGAACGGCATCATGGTCGTCGAAGATATCCTGGATCATGTTGTAACCGGGCCACTGGTCGGAGCAGACAGGTGTCCAGGCGGCGGGGACAAAAGACAAAACGACGTTTTTCTTGCCCCGGAACTGGCTGAGGGACACCCGCTTTCCGTTGACGGCCGGCAGGGTGAAATCGGGTGCCGGGCCGCCGACCTTGACCTTGAGGACGCTGTCCACGGGCTTCAGCAATCCTGGGGAATAGATGTTGTTCTTATAGGCATCGGACAGGGCGAAGGCACTTCCTGTCCAGACCAGGATTAGAATGACCAGGCCGATTGCACCCGAAAACCGGGAGAGATGATTCTTCATAACGGGGCCTCCTATTTCAAATCGGTTAAGCTCGTAAATTGGGTTAAAAACTGATCGACGTCACCCAAAACCCCGAGTTGGGAGTAGAGAATCCGGGTGGTGCCGTCGGCGTTGATCTTGACCCCGATGAAATAGGGGGTTCTCACTTCGCCGACCTGTTTGTGGATGACATAATCCGCATCGGGAAACAGGGGGAACGGGATCTTGTACCTTGTCCTGAACGTATTGACTTCGAAGGCCGTGTTGCCGACGCCGATTCCGATCAGCCTGATTTTGTCCTTGAGCTTGGGGTTGGCCTGAATTTTCGCGTAGAGCTTGTTGACATTGGGCGCCTCACCTTGGCAATAGGGACAGTACATGCTGAAAATTTCGATCAGGACATACGGAGCCTTGATTTCGGGAATTTTGAAGGAGTTGCCCCATCCCCAGCCCAGGTAATCTTTATCCCCGCTGTCTTTCGGCGCGGACAGGGTGATGTCAGAGAGTGGTCCTCCCACCTTCGGCGGTGCCGCCGCCAGAGTTCCCGTCCAGAGCGCCAGCAAAACCGATACAATCGACAGGATTACGATCTTTTTCATGTTCGTCCCTCCGTAATCATTAAATAAACGGTTGTTGAACGTTTTTCGTATGGATTAATGACGGGCCATGAGCTGTTTAACCGCTTTTTCCAGGCCATCGAGGCTCAGTTCGAACATGGGAAAAATCTGTTCGATCACGCCGATGGTCCAGGTGTAGTGCCATTCCTCTTCCGCCTGCGGGTTCAACCAGACGGCGTGGCGGAAGACCGCTGCCAGGAATTTCAGCCGGTCGATGCTGGGGACCACCTCCCGCTGGTCGAAGTAGATGGCGCCGTTGCGATGCATCAGTTCCGACGGGGCCATGCTGGCGTCTCCCACGATGATCAACCGCGTTTCCGGGTCCTTGCGGATGAATTCATCCACCGGTTCAGGCTTGTAACGGCGGGATGGATCCGCCCAGACATGGGTATAGATCGAGTTGTGAAAATAGTAGATTTTCAGATCTTTGAACTGGGACCGGGCATAGTTGAACAGGGTTTGGACGATGTCAATGTAGGGATCCATGGACCAGCCGCCGTTGTCGATCATGAGGATGATCTTCAGACGGTCCGTCAGGCGCCGGTCAAAGACGATCTCCACTTCTCCCGCGTTGCGCATCGTTTCGTAGATCGTCTTGTCCACGTTGACAACGTCCTTGGGACCGTGAGGGACCATCCGGCGGAGACGTTTCAGGGCCTCCCCCATCTGGGCTTCCGTAATCGGGCCGTCCAGCGAGTAATCCCGGTAACGCCTTTCCATGGCGACCTTGATGGCCGACTTGCTGCGGGATACTCCCCCGACCCGCATGCCGCCGGGATGATAACCCGAGTGGCCGACGGGTGAGGTGCCTCCCGTGCCGATCCATTTGTTTCCGCCGTGATGTTCTCCGGTCTGGTCCTTGAGGCGGTCCATGAAATACTGGAGAAGCTCTTCGGGTGTCATTTTTTTTAGCTGTTTTTCATCGACTCCCAGTGCCGCCGCAATCTGCGCCGGGTGCTTGAGCCACTCCTCAAGGAGCGCCCGCGCCACCTCCCTGAGTTCGACCGTTTCGGGATCCTTCAGATCGACGCCCTTGAAATGATGGGCGAAAATCTGGTCATAAAGGTCGAAGTAACGTTCACTTTTGATGAGAATCGAACGGGCTGCGGTATAAAAATCTTCTATCGACGTGATCAATCCCAATCTGAGGGCCTTATGAAGGCGCAGAAAGGACGTCGGGGTGATCGGAATGCCCCGTTCCCGGAGGGTATAAAAGAATTGCACAAACACGCCCTGACTCCTAGAACCTCATGCGGTTCAGAGACTGGGAAACGATGCTCATGTCGCCGCTTTTCTTGAACAGCACTCCCAGGTAAGGAACTCCCTTGGTGAGGGATTTGGGTTTGAAGTCGGGGTCGGCCTTCAGGGCCCGGATCCAGTTGATCAACTCTCTTGTCGCCGGTTTCTTTTCGACGCCGCGGATGTCCCGCATTCGGTAGAAGGTTTCGATGCAGGCATTCAGCACCTCCGAGCTCTGGTCCGGGAAATGGACGTCGAGAATACGGCGCATCATGTCCGGATCGGGGAAGGCGATGTGATGGAAATTGCAGCGGCCCAAAAACGGGTCCGACAGGTCCTTTTTGGCATTGGAGGTGATGATGATGACGGGGCGGTGTTTCGCCTGGATCGTCTTGTCGATTTCAATAATGTCGAACTGCATCTGATCGAGGACATCCAGCATGTCATCCTGGAAGTCCGTGTCGGCCTTGTCGATCTCGTCGATCAGGAGCACCGTTTTGGTGCTGGCCGTGAAGGCCTGGCCGATCTTGCCCATTTTGATGTAGGCCTCGATGTTGCTGACGTCCCGCTTGGAATCCCCGAAACGGCTGTCGTTCAACCGGGTCAGGGTGTCGTACTGATAAAGCGCCTCGAGCAGTTTCATACTCGATTTGACGTTGAGAATCAGTAACGGCATCTTCAGGTTTTCCGCAATGGCATGGGCAAGCATGGTTTTCCCCGTGCCCGGTTCACCCTTCAACAGAAGGGGCATTTCGAGGGCCATGGAGATGTTGACGATCTGGGCCAGTTCGTCATCGAGCACGTACTTGGACGCGCCGCTGAATTGAACGGGATTTTTTTCCTGGAACATAGAAACTCCTTGTTGATTCGTATTTTATCGTGCCCCCGGCAACAGCCGACCGGGCCGCGAGTATTTTCTTTCTTCCATCCGGTTGTTTTCCCTAGGAAGTCCGATACTTTTGGGTAACAAAAAACACCTCAAAAAGCCACTCTTTTTATCCGGGCGGTTTGCATGGAGATGGGGGAAGGGGGGACCGTAAAACGGATTTCTTTCAGAATCACAGGATTGGTTTCAGCTTGCCGTGTCAGCCCAGACGACGCTCCGTTTGCTCTTTCAGATGGAGAAGGGCCTTCGAAATCAGAACGGGATAAGGTCCTGTTCCCGCGAGGTCACAGAGCGAGGCGGGAAGGGATCGGATCTGCTCCCGGGTGTTGCGGGCAAGGGTCTTCAGATCTTCCGGGTTTTTCAGCCTTTTCCCCTTGTCCATGACTTTTTCGATCAGGGGCGTTCCCGTCGGCGGTTCACCTTCAAGGCAGATTGTATCCTGCACCATCCGTTCGGCGCTCGCCAGGCGGCAGATCTGCTTCCGGCCCGGGTACGTCGCCTTGCCGCTTGATTTTTTCAGACGCGGTTCTCCGGCGTATTCTATGAGCTTGTAGGCGCATTCCAGGTAAGGGACGTCGGCGGATGTGTCGAGTCTGGTGCCCACACCGAAACCGTCGATGGGCGCTCCGCGGGAAAGCAGATCTTCAATGGCGTACTCGTCGAGATTACCGCTGGCGAAAATCTGAATGTCCGGGTACCCTTTTTCATCGAGGATGGAACGGACGGCACGGGATAGTTCGCAGAGGTCGCCGCTGTCAAGCCGGACGGCACGGACACGTTTGCCCCGGACGGCCAGCATGTCCGCAACGCGTGCGGCCGTCTTTGCCCCGTTGACCGTATCGTATGTATCGATCAGCAGGGTTACGTTGTCCGGATTGGCTCCGGCGAAGTTCAGAAAAGCCTCCTCTTCGCTGTTGTGGGCCTCGATGTAGGAGTGGGCCATGGTTCCGAAAATGGGTATGCCGTAAAGCGCTTCGGCGGCGACGGTTGCCGTGCCGTTGAATCCGGCCAGATAGGCCGCCCGTGCGGCCAGGAGGCCCGCTTCGGCGCCGTGAGCGCGGCGCAGCCCGAAGTCTACCAGGGCGGCACGTCCCCTTGCCGCGAGGGTGCAGCGGGCGGCTTTGGTTGCGATCAGGGTTTCGAAGTGCAGGATATTGATCAGTCGCGTTTCCACAAGCTGGGCAATCGGAAGGGGCGCCGTGACGCGGACCAGGGGTTCGTTCGGGAAGAAGACCGTCCCTTCCTGCAGGGCGTGGACATCTCCGGAGAAGCGCAGGTCGCGGAGATAATCGAGCAGGGCGGAGGAAAAGCGGCGGGTTTGCCTCAGATATTGAAGCTCCTCTTCAGAGAATCGCATGCCTTCCAGAAATCTCAGGCAGGATTCCAGGCCGGCGGCGATCAGGAAGGAGCGATTCTCCGGCATCTGACGCACGTAAAATTCGAAGACGGCCTCTTCATGAAGGCCTTCTTCGATATACCCCTGCAGCATTGTCAGCTGGTAGAGGTCTGTCAGAAGGGGACTTTTCAGGATATCCATGCTCCTATGCCTCGATTTGACCGGTTGTGACCATTTCCGCTCCCCGGGCGGCCATTTCCACGATGGCCCGTTCCCCGTCCCCGTCTTTTACATCGACGGCAAAAACGGCATCGATGAGAACCATGACCCGGTACCCGGCACGCAGCATGTCCAATGCCGTGTTCAGAACACAGTAATCCGTCGCCAGTCCGCCGATCCAGATCCTTTGGACGGCGTTTTCCCCCAGCCAGGAACGCAGGGTCATGCCGTTTTCCGTTTTTGCGAGGAAAGCGGAGTATTCTTCGTGGTCTCTGTCCGTTGCCTTGGAGAAGACAACGGCACCGCCGGGAATGATCAATTCGGGAGAGAAGGCCGCGTCAACCGTGCCGGCGACGCCGTGAACCGGCCAGGGACCGCCTTGTTCCGCAAATGAAATGTGGCCGGGCGGATGCCAGTCCCGGGATAACGCGATCGGGAGTTCGCGTTTTGCGAATGCTTCGATCGTCCGATTTACCGGCGGTATGATCCGGTCGCTGCCGTTAATACCGAGGGTGCCTCCGGGAAGAAAACAGTTCTGCATGTCCACGATCACCAGCGCATCACCTTCCTGCAGGGCATATCGCTTGTCCATTCTCATCCTCCCCATGGGTCCATTCGTTTGTCCTAGAGGATGAACCGCCGCGGATCAAGATGAATCTGACGGGCGTTGGTCCTTCCTCGAAGGATCGGGGGTTGATCGCTTATCGCTGCTGTCCGCGTTCATCAAAAGCGGGGTTTCGGGAAAGATGTCCGCCAGATCCGGGAAGCAGGCTTTTTCTCCATGCCAGGCGTAAGTCAGTGTTTCGATGTGGCGTTTTTCCAGGCGCGCCAGGAGATCCGCTGCAGGGAGAGCCGGGATGACCAGGATAAGTCGGGTCCGGCGGGGGAGGTTTAAACTCTGCAGCAGCAACTGGGTGACGCCGTCGTGAAGACTTGCCGGGAGGATATCGGTTTTGATATGAAAAACGGTTGCAATCCGGCCCTGATCGTCAATGACGAACAGGTCGCGGAAGGCGTCGTTGGCAACCCGGAAACCCCCGCTTTTCAGCGTCTGGAAGAGATCCCGGATGACAATGCTCTGATCGCACAAATTCGCCATGTCGCGATAGAAATCGCACGGTCTTGCCCCGGTTAATTCTTCGCGGAAGGAGATCTCGGCGAAGGACAGCACGGTTTGAAGCGAGGAGGTGCCGACCAGGGATTTGACCTGTTCGATTTTGTGGATGAAATGGGCGAGCTGCCGGGGGAATCGCATTGATTTCAGGACCCCGATCACGGCAACCACGGTTTCCATCTCTCCATCTTCCATGAGGGCCCAAACACCCCGGTAGTGCGCGTCGAAGAGCGATTTCCCGATCCCACGCCGTCCACCGCCGATTTTTCCGCGGTGCACGACGTAAATCTGGCCTTTTCGATCCCGGGCGAAGGCGCCGCCGATCCGCCGGTCTATGCCGCCGGCGGGAAAATTGATTTCGCAGGTAGCGGACAGGACGTCACCCGGAAGCGGTTTCCCCGTGCCGAAAGCGTGGGCGAAGCGCCGACCCTTTCCATCCCCGAAAGACATCCAGATTCCGAGGCGCTCCGACCACAGAATTTTCGAAGCGTTGCTTGCACCGATATGGCCCAGTTTCACGGGAATCTTTTCACTTACGCAACTCCGGAGCCGCCGGGCAAACTGTTTCCGGCATCTTTGGACGGTATCCTCGTCGGTGATAATTTTTAGAAACATTTTCCGTGCCGCCTCAATCCAGTCTTTTTCTGAAAAATCCGATGGCCCCTGAAAAAACGGCCAAACCGAGAAGGGTGAGCGCCAGGTACTGGGGCCACAGGACCTCGGGCCCCACGCCTTTTAAAAATATACCACGAATGATGACAAGAAAATACCTCATGGGGTTGAGATAGGTCAACCATTGAGCCAATACGGGCATATTCGCGATGGGAAAGACAAAACCGCTCAGCATGAAGAAAGGCAGGAGAAAGAAAAAGGTCGTCATCACGGCCTGCTGCTGGGTGGAGGAGACGGTGGAAATGAACAGGCCGATTCCCAGCATGCTGAGCAGAAACAGGCACGAGGCCAGGAAAAGCCAGGCTGCGCTCCCCTCCATGGGGATCCGGAACCACAAAACGGCAAAGACCGTGACCACGATCATCTGTCCCAGGGAAATGAGGATATAGGGGATGGATTTTCCCAAAATGAATTCGATCGGCGTCAGGGGCGTGACGATAAGCTGCTCCATGGTGCCCATTTCCTTTTCCTTGATGATGGCGATGGACGTCAGAAGGAGAGCGATCACCATGATGATGACGGCGACGATGCCGGGGACGAAAAAATACTGGCTGTCATGGTTCGGGTTGTACCACGCCCGGATCCGGGGATCGATTCGATCGTAATGGAGATCCCGCGGGTGAAGTTCCCGGATCAGGCTGCCGTTGATATTCTGCAGCACCGCCGCGGTATAGGCGACACGGACGGCGGCCATGTTGCTCATGCTTCCGTCGACGATGATCTGGACGGCGGCGCTTTTTCCTTTTCTGATCCGGTCGCTCAGATCCGGCCCGATTTTCAGGGCCAGATCGATATCCCCCCGGATCATGAGGGGTTCTATTTCCCGGTCATAACGGAGGACATGGGTGATCCTGAAAATCCCGTTGCCGCGAAAGGTATCGGCGATGAGACGGCTTTCACGGGTCTGGGCCTGGTCGAGCAGGGCCATCCGGATGTCACGGATATCGTAGTTCACAACGTAGCCGAAGATCAGAATCTGGATAATCGGTGCGACAATCAGGATGGGTCTCACCTTTTTGTCCCGGAAGAGTTGAATGAATTCCTTCCGCACGAGTTCCCGTACCCGTATCCGGTTGATCTTCACGTCAGAGTCCCTCCTTTTTCAACTGGAACCAGTTGACGGTCAGAAGCGCCAGAAACATGGCCGCCAGGACAAGAAAAGAGGATCCGAGTTGGATGAGATCGAGATTCTTCAGGTAAATTCCGCTTAATATGTCGATGTAATAGGTTGCGGGAACGAAACGGGTCAGGTACTGCAATACGGCCGGCATGTTCGATACGGGGAAAACGAAATTCGACAGCAGCAGGGACGGGAGATAGGTAACGAGTAACGCCACCTGGTTGGCGAC
>JAGVTI010000011.1:2255-3741 GCA_019136935.1 Deltaproteobacteria bacterium | reverse complement strand
CTTCGGGATAGACGAGGTTTGCCTGAAGCCTTTTTCCCAACCTTTCCAGATACTCCCTGGTCTTATCCGCATCCTGCTTTTCATGGGCGATGGATTGCTGCCTTTGCCGCTCAACCGCTTCATCGGCCACGGCGACAACCGGCGACGGGTCCGGCACCGGCGTCTCGTCGATTTTTTCTTCATACACCGGCATATCCGCGGCAACCGTCTCATTCGCCTCGGACGCCTTGCTCGGCATTTGCGGAATGAGTTGCGGCACCTTCCTGGGCGGCGGTATAACCTTTTCCATCCTCGCTTCCTGTTGCCTGTCGGCAACCATGCCGAAGAGCTCGATGACGAGTTTACTGTGGTTCTGATGAGAAGGGTTATACAGGCCGATCAGGACACACGGCAGAATAAGGCCGCAGTGCAGAAGCCAGGAAACCCCCAGCCAATGGTAAAAACCAAGTGGTTTGTGACAAGACAGCATCGGATCATCCTCCCCCCAAATTGCAGGTCGTTAACTGCGTGTTTTGGTCTGAACGGCGACCTTCGTGAAGCCGAGTTGCTTCAGCAGGTCGGCCACATCGATAAAACGCTGCAAGGTGATGTCCCGGTCGGCCCGGATAATGAAGCTCGTATCCCGGCCGATGTGCCCCAGCAGGGTTCCGAGGGATTCCATCACCACCTCCTGCCCGTTGAAATAAACCGCACCCGCGGCGTCCAGTTCAATGATCGTGGCCTTGTCCGCCTCCGTCACGTTTTTGGTGGCCTGCGGCAGGTTGACGGGAATCCTCCCGCTGGCGATGAAACTCGACGTGGTCAGAACGATGGTCAAAAGCACCAGCATGATGTCCACAAAGGGAATGACATTCATGCTTTCAAAGGGTTTTTCTTCCATTGGCAATCTCCCATTCCAGCATCAGGACCTTGACTTTGCTCCACAGTGAGTTGTACAGGACCACCGCCACCAGTGCCACCACCAGCCCGACGGCTGTCGCCTTGAGCGCCAGGGCCAGGCCCGTCATGATCCTTCCGGTATCCAGCGCCGCATCCTGCCCCATGTTGTAGAAGGTCAGCATGATTCCTAAAACGGTGCCCAGCAACCCCAAATAGGGTGCGTTGGTGCCGACCATGGCGATCACGGGCAATTTCCGTGTCAGCGTCAATTCCAGGGATTTGATGTCCTCGAAGGAGGCGATGCTTACCTTCCGGTAAAGGGCGCATCGTTCCAGCGAGATTGCCACCACGAGGATACTCAGGATCACCAGCATGCCGATGATGCCGTAATCCACAATGCCTGACAGCCATTCCACTTTCATTACTCTTTCTCCTGATTCTAAATATTGTATTGATGTCCTTGCAAAAAGTCCGTTTTCGCCATCCCCCCCGGAGAAGGGAATTCAAGTCCGTTTTCCCCTCCCATGACAGGCGGAATAAAAACCTCGTTTTCCCCTCCCCTCGCGGGAGGGGATCAAGGGGAGGGGGGAAATAACATCAGAAATAG
>JAGVTI010000011.1:0-2242 GCA_019136935.1 Deltaproteobacteria bacterium | reverse complement strand
TAATGTCATTCTGAGCCGTCAGGCGAAGAATCTCGTTTTTTAACATCCTGTTATGATTAGATTCTTCACTTCGTTCAGAATGACCTCAAACGTCAATCGGGTATTACGACACAGCCTCTCAAGGGGGAGGGATTCCTGAAGATTTCTCCCTGCGGTCGGAATGACAATCATTCATGGTTTCGTAAAAACTGTGATTCCCACACCTCAAAATGAGATACCGCCCTGCACAAGAATGCGCGTTCCGGGATCGTCGTCCACGCCGCGGCTGCTCCCCAGGGAATGAACCAGATGGACGCTGCCGAAAAACTGTTTGTAACCGGCGTAATACCCCAGGCCCGCATCGCTCAGCATGATTTCGTCATGATCGGTGTAGTCGCCGTCTTCCGCGCAGACCCAGCCGTTATCGGCAAACAGGCCCAATGCGTGCCTGACGCCGAACAGTTCGGGCAGGGAATAGCGCAGCTCCCCGTTCAGCAGATAGCCGTTATCGAACCCGTAACTCACGTCATAGACCCTTACGCCCCCAGGGCCCGTGATGAACAATTGCTCGGTTGAATCCAGATTATTCCCCGTCAGAACCTTCTGCAGTTTGAGGGATCCCCGGATGGAGAACTTCTCCGTCAGGGCCAGATCCCCGGAAAAGGCCAGGTTGAGTTTCGAAAAGGTCCCGTCCGTGTCCGCCCCCGCCTTGTTGAGGATCCGCTGCTGCCGATCCTCAATATCCAGGCGGCCGAGGTTGACACTGCCTGAAGCCACGGCAAAGACATTGCGTCCGAAGAGGGCGCCGTACATCCCCCGCTGCAGGGTCAGCGTCGCGACGGCAAGGTTCCTCGGATTCTTTGAATGCACCGCCGAAAGATCATCTTCCAGGTCTTTGTAGGCCAAGTTCAGGAACAGATCGATGGTTCCATCGCGGCTTCGTTTGACCGGGTAGGAGATCGTGCCTTCAAAAATATCGGCCGACCCCGTCGCATCCAGTTCCGAATAGATGCCGCCAAGCTCGTAGGTGGTCCGCGCTGCGGCCAATTCGGCACGCAGACCGTTGTATGCCAGGGGAAAGCCATAGGACGCCCGGATGTTCTGCAGTCCCTCGTATTCGCTGGTCATGGCACTGAGGGAGAACTTGTCGGCGATTTCAAAGGGGGAATTGACATCGATGCCGCCGTACAGCCGGTTTCTCCCGGTATGGCGCGAACCCTGGTTGTCCCCCATGACATAGCCGCCGATGCGCCCAGCCGCATTCACCTTCACATCAAAGTCCGATGTTTCGGGTACCGCGCCCGGAGCGATGGTGACCGTGGGGATGGCGCATCCAGGCATTTCTTTGACCAGGAGCATGGCCCGCTCCAAACCATCCCGGCTGACAACGGGCGACGTATCACGGATTTTTTCGAATACACCCTGCACAAGCCAATCCTGGACCGGGGAATCGTTCGTCAGGGAAAACCGTCCGTATTTACCTAAAATGACCCTGATCGTCAGGATGCCGCCGCTTGCGTCCTGCTTCGGCACGTAGGCTTTTGCCACCATGTATCCCTTGTCCCGGTAGAAAAGGGTCAGCTTGTTGGCCGCTTCGGTAATTTCCGTCATGGAGAGTTCCCTGTTTCTGTAGGGCTCCAGAATAGCCCCAAGCGCCGCCTCGTCGCCCGGCTCGGCGCCTTCCAGTTTGAAATCCTTTACGAATATCTTTTCGCCCTCGGGCAGGGAAAAGGGTTTCTCCTCTTCCTGAATGATGACCGGTGCGGCGGGCGCCTCCTTCTTGGCGGGGGTCTCCGCCGGGGGAGGGGTCGCTCCCTTGAGGACATCGCCAATATCGGGGGCCTGGGAGAAAACGGTTGGAGGAATAATGAACATGCAGAGCATGGGAGAAAACGGTTGGAGGAATAATGAACATGCAGAGCAGGAAGATCCCTGCGGCCAGGGCCGCAAGGCGTTTCATTACGTTGTTCATGTCAATGTTTTCCTTTCGTTTGCTGTATAAATCACGGTAACGGCCCGGGGAGAAAAACCCCGGAGTACGGACCGCTACCGGGCATGTCGATTCTGGGAGCAGGATGCAAAATGCCGGGCACCCTGCTCCAATTGTCAAGATGAAACGGGCTGTTGCCCAACTAAGCCTGGAAAGATTTGTCCTTTGGTCGTCCTTGTTTTCCCCTCCCCTGGCGGGAGGAATTTACCTCGCTCTCCCCTCCCCTGGCGGGAGGGGATTAAGGGGAGGGGGAAAATAACGTCAGAAATAGAA
>JAGVTI010000138.1 GCA_019136935.1 Deltaproteobacteria bacterium | reverse complement strand
GTTCGGAAAAGATCTTGTCATCATCGATAATCAGAATTTTTGTCATGATCGCCATCGGTATGGGATTCTCCGTATCCCACTTTTCAAGCGGAGGAACCCCAAAGCACTTCTGCCTGAGATAGGGCTCTCCAAGCAAAATTGATGATCCTACCCCCTATTTCGACGTTTCTGATGATCAGATCCACTTCCACAGGGTAACGTATTATTAAGGCGGGACTGTATCGTTTGTATATGGCTGGCTGTACTTAATTAAGGAGGAGTATTATCACTCAAATCGGGTTGTCCCGCATAAAAAAGCCCCCGGTTGAAGGAAACCGGGGGCTGAAAAGCAAAATTTTCACCTGCGGGGTATGACGGGGGGAATTCCCGAAAGAATCCCCGGTCATTTCCGGATGCCTGCAACCGATGCGCGCCGATTGCGGGCCCGACCTTCTTCGGTTTCATTGGTGTCCGCGGGGGCCATTTCTCCGTACCCCTCGGCGGAAATCCGATCGGCGGCAATATTGCGCTTCTCCGTGAGATAGGCCTTGACCGTCTCCGCCCTGCGCAGGGAAAGACCGGCATTGTACTTTTCGGTGCCGGTGCTGTCCGTGTGTCCCACCACTAAAACCACGGCCTCCGGCAGTTTCTTCTCCAGGACACCGGCGATCTCGTCGAGAACGGCGAAGCCTTCGCTTCTGATTGTACTTTTGTTGAAGTCAAAATAGACGATGGGCTGCATACCGCCGGGCAGGTATTCCGCAAGATCAAAGCCCTGGTCCGCGGCCGGTTTGCATTTCGGTACCGGCAGCGGCTCCGCAGCGACGGGTGCGGGTGCGGCAACGGGTTCATCCTGCTTGTTCAGCAACGCCAGCCACCGCTGCGCCTCCTCGTGGCCGAGGCCGGCCGCCGCAATCATGTCGGATTTCGCCGCTTCGTTGTTAATGATGAATTCGTTAACCAACCCGCGCTGGTAATACGCCTCGGCATTTTTCGGATCCAGGAGGATCGCCCTGGAAAAATCCTCGACGGCTTCGGTGGTGGCCGAGATTTCATAGAAACGGTATGACATTCCCCGATGCAGGTAAGCGTCCGTATAAGAAGGATCGAGGTCGATGGCCGCAGAAAACAGGTTGATCGCCTCCCCGTACACCGCCTGATTCTCGTACGCAACACCCTTCTGAAAACAGTCTTTGGCCGTAGCCGTATCGGTCCGTGCAAAAGCCGTTTGCCATGACAAAAGCAGGATCAGGAAAACAATCAAACAACCGCGGGTTTTCTTCATGATTCACCTCAGCTTTAAGGGTTATGGGTCAAGAATTATGGGGCTTGCTTTTCGGTACGGCAATCTTCTCAACGGGCGCCATTATATGAGGAAGGAATAGAGGTGTCAAGGGTATAAGGGCTTATGATTTTGTAATATTTCTCACACTGAAGGCTCATCCGGAACAGATGAAGCGGGATTTCACGGAAACTGCGGCAAAAAGGCCACGGCCCATGCGCCCGGCCCCATATGGGCGCCTGACGTAAGGGAAAGGGGGCGGACGATGACCCGGGCCAGGGGGTAAAGGCTCTTCAACCTTTCGGCAAAACGTTCCACATTCGGCCTGTTATCGGAATACTGAAGCATAATCAGGGCGGCCTTGTTTTGATCAAGGGAATGTTCGAGGGCTTTCAGGGCGAAACGCTCCTGATCTCTACCGCTGCGGCAAAGGCCTGCTTTCCGCGCCCCATCGGCCATGGGGGCCACCACCGGTTTCATCCCCAGGATGTCGCCGAAAAATGCCCCGGTTTTCGAGAGGCGCCCTCCCGCAGCCAGGTACTCAAGTCGGTCAAGGAAGATGTATTCCCCGGTGCGGTTCATCGCTTCTTCGGCGTAGGCGACGACGTCTTCCGCGCGGGATGCCTTTTCGGCAAAGGCGGCCGTGGCCAGAGTCAGAACCCCGAGGCGTCCGGAAGCGGCGCCCGTATCGAGAACGGCCAGGCGATTCCCCGGATCATGGTCTTTTTTCCAGTCCATGACGGTGCGGTGGTTTCCCGTGTAAACCGATCCGACGCAGAGGTACAGGACCTGTTCATAACTGCCCAGGACACTTTCATACTTCTGGTGACGTTCGAAGAGGGAGGCCTGGGATGTGGTGACCCGCACGCCCAACCTCATGGCATCGTAGAGCGCATCCGGCGTCAGGTAGGTTTCGGGAAGGCTTTGATCCCCGATGGTGATATAGCTGTCCAGAAGGGTGATCCCCAGCGCTTTCGCTTCCTCCCGCGTCAGGGAACCGGCGGCGTCGGTCATGATGTGAACGGGGAGATGCTTCGGCTCCCGGTTGAAAACAGACGTCTGGGCGTAAAGGTCGTCTTCCGTCCAGCCGATCACGTCGCCGAAAGGATTCAGCTTCTTCCGGGCTCTCTCTTTATCCTGCGTATGAAAATGGATTTTCAGGCAATCCTCCTCCCGGCCGACCACGACGGATTCGCCCAGGGAGGCGAGCAGGGCCTCCGTTTTTCTCCCGTCGCCGGTGTTTCTCAAAACCGTATCGATGCAGTAGCCCCGCTCCGGCTCATCCCGGAAGGACGGGGAAACCCGGACCAGGTCGCCGAACGTTTCCGTAACGGGACGAAAGGCCGGGCTGGAGCCGGAAAACACCGCAAGAAACCCGCCGAAGAACAGATACATCCCCAGGGCACCCGCATCGACCACCCCCGCCCGCCGCAGCTTCGGCTGCCGATCCACCGTGCTTCGGACCACCATTTCGAGAGGAAGGAGATTGTCCGGAAACCCGTTCAGGTACGAGGGGCCTTGGATGAGATCGGCCAGGGCGTCGAAAAAGGTCAGGATGGTCCCCGGACGGGGATCGGGCACAACCTGCCAGGCGCGGTCCCGCCCCTGCCGGACGGCGTCGGGAAGGGTTTCACGGGAGCCTCCCTCCCGGATGAACGGCTGGAAAAATGCGGAAGCGATATTACCGGAATTCCCCCGGGCGCACAAAAGGAGAGCCCGGGCCAGGTCGTGATGGTTCCGTTCGGGGCGGCGGAGGGGGGACAGGGAAACAACGAGGTTCCGTCCCGTATCTCCGTCGGCGATGGGAAAGACGTTGATCCGGTCCAGCAGATCGGCCCAGGCGGCAAGGCATTCACAGCCGGCAATCAGGGCCTGCCGGAAATCGCCCTTCATGATCCGAAACCAAAAGCCTTCCGGATTTCCCCGGGAATGGAATAGAGGATCTCCATGGTCTCTGCCTTCACGCAGACCTGTTCCGTCCGTCCCCGGGTGCAGAGGCGGCCGTCATCCGCTTTCCGGACCTCGAAATCCACGACGATCTTCATCCGGGCATCGACCATGATGGCCCGGCAAATGAACTCATCATGATACCGCAAGGGCAGGACATGCTTCGTCGAGGTCTTGATGATGGGGAAAACGATCCCCTCCCGGAGGTAAAAATCGTAGAGGTCGATGCCGTTGGCATTGAACAGGGCGGTCCGGGCGTCTTCGAAGTAATTCAGGTAATTGCCATGCCAGACAACCCGGATGGGATCCAGATCGTAAAACGCAACCCGGTGCCGCGTTTCGGCCCATTTCGCATCGGGGGACATCACGCCGGAATCCTCCAGGAATCTTCTTCGGCCATGGCCCGGGCAAGGCGTTCGATATCCCGGTCCATTTCCCGGTCTTCGATAAGGGGTTCTGACAAGGCGCGAATCCGCTCGATGATCTCACGGAGATTTTTCCGCCGCTCCACATCCCCCCTGATTTCGCAGCCTTGTACCGCTGCCAGCAGGTGAATCGCCAGGGTTCTTTCCGTCAGGGTGCAGACCCGTTCGGCGTCACGGGCGGCGATGGTCCCCATGCTCACCTTGTCCTGGTTGTGGGACTCGGTGGACCGCGAGAAAGACCCGGCGGGCATGGTCAGCTTGAGGGCTTCCGCGGCAAGTGCCGACGTGGAAAGAGACATGGCCTTGAAGCCGTGATGAAAAACCGAAAACGGTCCCGTGACTCGAACCAGGTCGCCCGGGAGGTCCCTGTTGATCAGGGGATCAACCAGGAGGGCGACCTGGCGGTCCGACATGTCGGCCACCGAAGCCACCGCTGTTTTCAGGGCGTCCATGGCAAAAGCCAGGTGACCGCCGTAGAAATTTCCATTCATCAGGGGCCGGCCCGTTTCGGGATCGAAGATGGGGTTGTCGTTGGCGCTGTTCGCCTCGGTTTCGACCCACTGACGGATCCATGCCAGGGCGTCGTAGAGAACTCCCGCAATCTGGGGAGCGCATCGCAGGGAATAAGGGTCCTGAAGATTCTCCCGGTTATGGGACTCGAGATCGGCACTGCTCCCTTCCACCTGGAGCAGGCGGGTCAACCGCTCGGCGACGTAGACTTGGCCGGGATGGGGCTTGGCCTCGCCGACGGCGGGATGGAAATGGAGCGCCTTACCCTTCAGGGCATGCACCGTAAGCGCCGTCGCCGCGATATTCGCCTCCAGGATCCGGCTCGCCCTCTCGACGGCCAGGACGGCGATGCCCGTCATGACCGAGGTCCCATTCAGCATGGCGATGCCTTCCTTGGGGGCGAAGGCATAGGGTTTCAGGCCCGCGCGCTTGAGCGCCTTGGCGGCAGCCATGCGCTGCCCCCCGTAGAAGACTTCCCGTTCCCCCGAAAGAGCCGCCGCCACGTAGGACATGGGTGTCAGGTCTCCGGAAGCGCCGACAGATCCCTCCGCCGGAACAACGGGGGTGATGCCGCAATTGAGAAAAGCGGCCAGCTGTTCGAGCAAACCGAAGGTGATCCCGGAGTAGCCCCGGGACAGGCAGACCAGGCGGCAGAGCATGGCGGCCCGGGTTTCCTCGATTCCGATGGGATCGCCGGTGCCGCACCCGTGAAACCGGATGGGGCTCGATCCCCGGTGATTGACAACCTGGTCCCGGGTCAGGCGGATCCCGCAGGATTTCCCATAGCTTGTAGACACGCCGTAGACGGGAACCTCGTCATGGACGGCTTTTTTCAGCATGGCTTCGCTCCGGCGGATATTCTCCCGGAAAGTTTTGTCCGTGCTGAGTTTGACCGGCGCGTTGTACCGGGCCACGGCTAGAAACTGCTCCAGGGTCAGGTTTTTACGGCCGATGGTGATTTCTTTTTTCCGATGATGACTCATAACAGATCTCCTGTAATTGCTTCTTTTTTCCCGAACCGGCGCGCGATCAGGTCCCGCCTTCTCCCCCGGTACGTACCGTCCGCTTTTTCCCTGACCGCCACTTTCTGGAGAAGCCTGAACATCTTGTAAGGCTGGGGTTCATCCTGATAGAACGTGTCCCAGGCGTAGGCGTACAACTCCTGCAGTTTTTCCGGCGACATCTTGTCCGGCCGGAAAACGACCTTGTCCGCCGTGTAATCATTCCAGTCGTAAGACAGGATGCGTCCCTCCCGCTGCAGATCATCGAAGGTCCGCGTATGGGGAAAAGGGGTCAGGACCGTGAATTCGGCCAGGTCCAGTTCGACTTCCAGCAGAAAATCCACGAGACGCCGGATATCGTTTTCCGTCTGGCCGTCGAGACCGAGGAGCACCGTGCCTTCGACGGCGATTCCGTGGTCCTTGTAACGCCGGATACGCTTCCTGATGTAATCCGACGTGTCGAAAATCGCCTGGTAGACGTACCAGGCCCCCGCCTGGGCGGCGAGATCGAGGACTTCGTCGTCGTCCTCGATGGGGTGGCAGCACCATTTTTTCTTCAGGGGGATCATTTCCCGGAACAGCCCCAGTTCCCACTCCCTGTTCTGGGCCAGGGAGTTGTCCACGATGAACAGGCGGTTGTTCTCGATCCCGGCGATTTCCTCGATCACCTTTTTGTAGGGGCGGGGCCTGAATTTCCGCCCTCCGAGGAAACTGACGCAACAGGGATAGCAGTTGAACCGGCATCCCCGGGAAGCATGAACCAGGTCGACCATCTGAACGCCCTTGTAATAATAAAGTTCTTCTTTCAGGATGCTGCGCCTGGCCGGACCGACCAGCGAGACAGGGGGCGGATCGGCCATGTAATCGTAGCAGGGCTTCAGGCGGTTGTTTTTGAAATCCTCGAAGACTCCCTCCATCCGTCCTTCCGCTTCCCCCAGGAAGACGGCGTCGGCGTGGCGCATGGTTTCTTCGGCGTGAAGCATCGTGGCGATGCCGCCGAACATGACCTTGATGCCCCGGCGGCGGTAGGTATCGGCAATTTCCCAGCCCCGCTTCACCTGGCTGGTCAGCATCATGGAAACGCCGACGAAATCGGGCGAATCGTCGAAAACGAGGGGCTCCACGTTCTCATCGGTAAATTCCACGTCCCAGTCTTCGGGGATGGTGGCCGCGAAGACCACGGGACCGTGGGGCGGCAGGTGGAATTCCGTCTGCCCGGCAAGCTTTTTCCATTTCGGATAGATGAGCTTGAATTTCATTCCAATCCCTTCGATTCTGACGTGCCTACCCTCCGTCCGCTTCGTCTTCCGCAGGCTGCGCTGCCGCGGAAACGGGTTCCGCGTCGACCAGTTTCAGCCGCAGGATATATCTTCCGGCTGAATACCCCCTCAGTTCCAATTCTCCGGGCATCCCGTCTTTAAGGGCGCCGGCCTTGATTTCCCGGAAGCGCTCGAACGGAGTGGCATAGGTTTCGATCCTCCAGGTATGATCCGGTTGGACCGTGACATCGATGGTTTCGCCCTCTTTCCCCCTGTAACGGCAGAGGACGGAACCGTCCGCCGAAACGCCGGCCTGGGCCGACGTGTTCTCCGGCGCCAGGAAAAGGAGACGGATGTCCTCCATCATGTTCCGGGCAAACGAATCCCTATCGAAGGGCGGAACGGCCCGCTTGACGGACAGGGTGCCATCGTACTCGCCATCGAACAGAACCAGCCCCTCCAGGGTCATGAGGACACTATGGAGACTTTTCGCCTCCGGATCGACCACGGTCACTCCCATCAGGGTAGCCGTTCTGCCGCCGGGCAGGCCGGCTTCGATCGCGTGGACAAAGCGATAGGGACTCTTGACGAAGGGTCTTCCGCACTGCTCGATCACGGACCGGTCCGTCAGCGAATCCAGGGGCAGCATGTCCGGAACATGAACGCAGGAGGCCAAAAGAATCGTCAGGAACGAAAGGAAGGCGAGGCGACTGATTGTCATCCGCCGCTTCACCCCGCTTTCCGGAAGATCGCTTCACCGATCTTTTCATTCATTCTGACATCCGAGAAATCAAGCACGGTGTAATTCCCTTCGGATTCGACGATTTTCACGGACCGGATCACACCCTTTCGCTCCGGCGAGGGCGTGATGACGATCCGCGCAATAATGGCCGCAAAGGCCTCTTCCCTGGGAGTCAGGACAATTTCCCGTTTTTTTCCCCCTTTGATTTCCGCTTTGAAGTGGGTGCTTTCCGTAAAACGGCCCTGGCTCCACAGCCCGATTTCCTGAACGACCACCTGCATGGAGGAAAGCGCTCCGCTTGAATCTTCGACCATGCCGCGGCTTCCCAGGGTGTAGCGTTTGACGTCTCCCCTGTGTATGAGAAGGATGCTTTTTACGGGGGATCGGTATTCCCAGCGGATCGAATCCGGCTTCTGAAAATAGAATCTTCCCTTGGAAACAAGCGGCTTCGTCAGGATCTTCAGGTGTTTATGCTGTGTAAATTCGGCCTGGATCGATTCGATACCCGCCGTTTCCCGGTTGATGTCCTCCCAGGATTCTCCCCAGCCGGCAGTCAAAAAGCAGGCCAGCAGAAGGATCGAAAAAAAGATTCCCTTTACGGCGTTTTTCAAGCTCATCATAAAATTATCCGGACACGGCGGCGGACCCGTCTTCCCTGACCGCAGTTCTTCCTTTGTTTTTCAATACATACCCCCATCGACAAAAACGGCCTGCCCCGTCAGGTAGGAGGCATCGTCCGAGCAGAGAAAGCGAACGACCTTCGCGACTTCCTCCGCTTTTCCGAGCCTGCCCATGGGGATGATTTCCTTGATCCTTGTCACCGGGGCGCCCTTGATCATTTCCGTGTCGATCAGGCCGGGCGCGACGACATTGACCCGGACGCCCAGACGGGCCACTTCCGTGGAAAGGGTCCTGCTCGCCGCAATCAGCCCCGACTTGGCTGCCGCGTAATTCGCCTGTCCCCGGTTTCCCATCATGGCGGAGACGGAGGAGATGGACACCACGGAGCCACGGTGATTACGGACCATTCGCTGGACAACCGGCCTGGTCACGTTGAAGAAGCCCTTCAGGGTCGTCTGGATGACCTTATCCCAGTTTTCCTCCGACATCATCATGAAAAGCCCGTCGGCGGTGATACCGGCATTGTTGACCAAAACCTGAATCTCCCTGTGGCGGGAAAAGATGTCTTCCATTGCGGCCGCGGACTCGGATGAATCGGCGACATCGAAGCGGACCGCCTCCGCCTGGCCTCCCTCCGACCGGATCAGGGCCAGGGTTTCTTCCGCCGCCGCGACGTTTTCCTTATACGTGACGATCACCCGGTAACCCGCACGGGACAATTCGACGGCGATGGCCCTGCCGATGCCTCGACTGCCTCCCGTTACCAAGGCGACCCGTTCTTCCATCATTTTGTTTTCATTCCTCCGATCTTATTGGATTGTCTTCTCCGGATTCAAACCGGATCACCTGAATTTCGACCCGGCCGACCGGATTGGCGCCTTCTTGAACCGCTCCTTCCAGAACGGTGTAATTCTCCGCGCTGTACAGACTCCGGACGGTCGTTGTCAGGACGGTATGAAGCGGAATACTGTCCGTGTAAAAGTCGGCTTTTTTAATCCCGACCAGCAACCCCCCACCCCCTTCACTCGTGCATGGCCCCCTCTTCCAACTCACATGAACAGCCGCCGTCTGGGCGACAATTTCGATGATGACGATGGGATCGACACCGTTGTTTCGCAGGAGGGGCCACCGTTCGGAAACCACCGCCGAGGTGA
>JAGVTI010000099.1 GCA_019136935.1 Deltaproteobacteria bacterium | reverse complement strand
TGGGACGTTTTTCGACTTTTTACGCGGCCGTCGTTTTTTTTCTGACCGGTTCCCCTGTTTTATTTCACGATCTTCAGGGACAGCTCCATCAACTGCTCCACCGCAACCGTCGAAGGGGCGTCGGTCAGCAGGCACGTCGCCTTCTGGGTCTTCGGAAAGGCGATGACGTCCCGCAGCGATTCGGCACCGCTCATGATCATGACCAGACGGTCCAGACCGAAGGCAAGACCGCCGTGGGGCGGCGTGCCGAATTCGAGGGCGTCCAGGAGGAACCCGAACTTGAGGCGGATTTCATCCTCCCCAAGGCCCAGGACGTTGAAGATCATGGCCTGGACGTCCTGGCGGTGGATACGGATGCTTCCGCCGCCGATTTCGGAACCGTTGAGAACCAGATCGTAGGCCCGGGCCCGGACCTTGCCCGTATCCGTCATCAGCAGGGGCAGGTCCTCCATGAAGGGGGACGTAAAGGGGTGATGGGTGGAAACGAAGCGCTTTTCCGAATCGCTGTACTCCATGAGCGGAAATTCCGTGACCCAGGTAAAAGCGAACTGTTCGGGATCGATCAGGTTCATCTTTCTGGCCAGAAGGATCCGCAGATTTCCCAGTGTGTCGTTGACCAGGCCCGGCGTGTCGGCGGAGAAGATCAGGATGCTGCCTTCTTTGGCCTCCATCCGCTCGTTGATCTGTTTCACCTCTTCCGGTTTCAGGTACTTGTAGATGGGGGACGTCCAGTCTTCCGCATTGACCCGGGCCCAGGCCATGCCCTTGGAACCGTAGCCGGCGGCGAAATCCCGGAGCCCGTCCAGATCCTTCCGGGACATCTGCTTGCCGTCGTCGACCCGGATGGCCTTGATGACGCCGCCGGTTTCCACCGTTTCACGGAACAGATTGAATTCGGACGACTTCAATATATCCGTCAGATCCCGCATTTCCATGGCAAAGCGGATGTCCGGGTTGTCCTTGCCGTAGCGGCCGATGGCATCCCGGTAGGGAAGACGCGGCAGGGGCAGGGGCAGTTCCTTTCCCAGGCATGTCTTGAAAATGTGGGCCATGAGTCCTTCCATGGCCGTCATGATGTCGTTTTCATCGATGAAAGACATCTCCACGTCGATCTGGGTGAATTCGGGCTGTCGGTCCGCCCGGAGATCCTCGTCCCGGAAACACTTGACGATCTGGTAGTAGCGGTCGAAGCCGGAGACCATCAGGAGCTGCTTGAAGATCTGGGGGGACTGGGGAAGGGCGAAAAAGGTTCCCGGATTGACCCGGCTGGGTACCAGGTAGTCGCGGGCGCCCTCGGGGGTGCTCTTGGTCAGAAAGGGCGTTTCCACCTCGATGAACCCGTGGGACTGGAAGTAGTTGCGTGTGGCGGCGGCGACCTTGCTCCTCAGGATCAGGTTCTTCTGAATCTGGGGACGCCGCAGGTCGAGGTACCGGTATTTGAGCCGCACGTTCTCCGAGATCTCCTGGCCTTCCTCCAGGCTGAAGGGCGGTGTCTTCGATTCGTTCAGGATCTCCAGATCCGTGACCATGACTTCCACTTCACCGGTGGCGAGATCCGGATTCTGCATGCCCTCGGGTCTCCGCCGGACTTTTCCCACGACGGCCAGCACATATTCGCTGCGGATTTTCTTGGCCTCCTCGTGGGAATCCGGGGAAATTTCCGGATTGAAAACGATTTGAACGAGGCCTTCCCGGTCCCGCAGGTCGATGAAAATCACGCCGCCGTGGTCCCGTCTGCGATGGGCCCATCCCATGAGGACCACTTCCTTATCGACATCCTGGGAACGAACCGCTCCGCAGTAATGGGTTCTTTTCCGATCGGTGATAAAGTCTGCCAAAGTCACTACCTCACTTTTCCAATTGAATGATGTGGTTTTCCACCTGATCCAGGGGGACCGCCTGCTGGGTGCTGCTGCGCATATCCCGCAGTTCCCCCTGCCCGGTTTCAATCTCCCGGTCTCCCAGAATCAGGACGTAACGGCTTCCAAGCTTGTCGGCCTTTTTCATCTGGCTCTTCAGGCTTTTCCCCTCGTAATCCATTTCCGTTGGAATCCCTTTCAGGCGCAGCCGGTTGCACAGGCGGAATGCAACCTCCCGTGCCTGGTTTCCCAAGGCCGCGATAAACAGCGCGGGCGCCGGGGGAACGGCCGTCTGTTCGGGCGGCAGAAGCGCCATCAGACGTTCGAAACCGATGGCGAAGCCGATTCCCGAAATATCCGGTCCGCCGAGATCCCGGACGAGTCCGTCGTAGCGCCCGCCGCCGACCACGGCGTTCTGGGATCCCATTTGAGGAATCGTTACCTCGAAGGTGGTCCGGGTGTAATAATCGAGCCCCCGGACCATACGGTGATTGATCCGGTACGGCAGTTCGAAGGATTCCAGGGACGACCTGACCTTTTCGAAATGATTCCGGCAGTCGTCGCAGATGAAGTCCAGGATGCTGGGAGCGTCTTTGATGATCTGACCGCAGGTTTCGTTCTTGCAGTCGAAGACCCGCAGGGGGTTGGTGTGGAGACGCCGCCGGCAGTCCTCGCAGAGATCGTCCTGCGTATCTTTGAGGAACGCGATCACCTTTTCCCGGAACGTGGAACGGCAGGCCGAACACCCCAGGGAGTTGATGTCCAGATTGAGGTTGTCCAGTCCCAACCCGTTCAGGAAACGGACAAGCATGATCATCAGTTCGGCGTCGATGCGCGGATCGTCCGAACCCAGCACCTCCACGTCGATCTGGTGGAACTGGCGGTACCGCCCCTTCTGGGGCCGTTCCCGGCGGAACATGGGGCCGATGGTGAAAAGCCTCAGAACGGCATTCTGACTGAAAAGATTGTGCTCGATGTAGGCCCGGAGAACGGAGGCCGTCGCTTCGGGTCTCAGGGTGAGGCTTTCGGTGCCCCGATCGGAAAAGGTGTACATTTCCTTTTCGACAATATCCGTCGTATCGCCGATACCGCGGGTGAAAAGCTCCGTTTTTTCCAGAATGGGAACGCGAATTTCCTTGAAGCCGAAATCCGCGAAAATCGTCCGGGCGAATTGTTCGACCCTTTGCCAGTTGAACGCTTCTTCGGGAAGAATGTCCTTGAATCCTTTAACAACCGTAATGGCATCCATAATATAAACTGTCTTTCCAGAAATATTGATCCTACGGCAGACGGGTTCATGACCGTGACATTCCAATCGGGATGATTGGAACAGCGGCGGTATTGCGTGGTGCTTTTCATGCCTGACGGGACGATGAACCGGGTGGAGGCGTGGTATTGACCGCTCACGATTTTCCGTCCGAAACTGCCGTAAAATGAACGTTTTTTCAGGCAGAATCGTTATCATAGGCGCGTAAAAAAAACAATAGCCGAACGGATGCGATTTGAAGGAAAAAATTCCGGCGCGGAATCACGCCGCTTATGCGGATTGCGGTTCAGGGTGTCGGAAATTCTTCTTTCCCGTGCCGGATGCACGTTCCATCGGTGAGAAGGACGACCGCGCCGTTCCGGTCGGTCCGGAAAATTTTCGTTCCCCTTCGGGTATAGCGCTGCAGGACTTCGGGATGGGGGTCTTTGTAACGATTATCGAGACCGCAGCTGATGATGGCGAGACGCGGATCGACCTTGTCCAGGAAGGAGTCCGTACTGGAAGTTTTTCCCCCGTGGTGGGGTGCCAGGAGGATGTCGCTTTTCAGGTCATGGGTCGAGGCGGCGAGCCGTTCCTCCGCATGCCCCATGATGTCTCCCGGCAGCAGCAGCCGGATTTTGCCGAAACGCAGGCGCAGTACGAGGGAGCGGTCATTGACGGATGTGTAGTCCACGGCCCGGCCTTCCGTGACCGGCGGGGGAGGGTTGAGGACGTCGATGTGGAGAGCGCCGATTTTCTTTACGGATTTTCCCTCGTAAAGGATCCGGTGGGTCAGTTTCCGGTTTCGGATGAGCTCCGTCAGGTTCCGGTAAGCCTCGTACGGCGCCGGTTCGCCGTTTGTCCAGATTTCCCCGACGGAAAAGTTGCGGAGAATGTAAATGAGGCCGTTCAGATGGTCGGGGTGGGGGTGGGTCAGGACGACGACATCGATTTTCCGTATTTTTTCACGCAGCAGGAAGGGGGCGACGACGTGCCGCCCCACATCGAACGTGCTTCCTTCGAAGCCGCCGCCGTCGACGAGCATGGTCCGGTTGCCCGGAATCTGCAGGAGCGTGCAGCTTCCCTGGCCGACATCGATGGCGGTCATCCTAAGGTATTTTGAAGGGGGTGCCGATAAATAACCATACAGCAGGATGCACGCCATAAAGGGGCCCAAAAGCCATAAACCGATTTCGGCCGGGGATCGCGTTTGGATCCATGAAGTGCCGGGGCGTTTCTTGACGAGGGATGCCAGAAACAGGACAAGCAGCGATAAAAGCAGGTAATACCCGGTTATTTCGATTGGATTGGGCGGGGAGACCAGGAAAGAGGACCCCGGGATGGACGAAAATAAATTGACAAAAAAGACGGATATTTTGGTAGATTGGACGGCCCCCTGGAGCAGCAGCAGGCAGAGGGGTTCACAGAGCGGATAGGTGATGATGATAAGCAGGCATAAAGGGGTCGTCAGGATGCCGAGAAACGGAACGACGGCGATGTTCGCGGGGATCACCACCGTCGAAAGGCGTTGAAAATGATAGGCGATGACCGGTTGCGTGCCCAGAGTCGCGCTGACGGTCACCAGCAGAAAGAGAAAGAACCCTCTTCCCCATTTCCGGGTGATGGATCGAAGGCGTGAAGCGGCCGCCTCTTCCGGTTTCGGCCACAGGGGTTCCAGTTTCTGAGGAATGTATAAAATTGCGGCGACGGCGGCGAAGGAGAGCTGAAACGAGGGGTCGAACAGGGAGGGAGGCGCCAGGGCCAGGATAACGACGGCCGCCAGGGCCAGAGCATTGAGGATGTCCTTCGGTTTCCGGATCAGGATGGCCGTCAGGAGGATGACGACCATCAACGTTGCCCGGATGACGGGGATTCCCATGCCGGCGATCCCCGTAAAAAGCAGGATTGGGATCAGGGAAAGGGCAAGGGAGAGCTTCGCGGCATTCCATGCCAGAAGCAGGCGCGGGAAGATTTTCATGGCGGACAGGAAGAGCAGGACCGAAAAGCAGGCGATGAGGCCGACATTGAACCCGGAAATGGCGATGATATGGGATGTTCCGGTCTGGTTGAACCGTTCTTTCAGATCGTCGGGAATCGCCTTCTGTTCGCCCAGGATCATGGCGAGAATGATTTCCCGCTCCGGCCTGGACGTATGACGGCTGATGAAGTCGCGGAGCCGGGTGCGATAGGATTCGATTCCCATTTTTGCGGGATGGCCCAGGCCGCGCCGGATGAGGATCAAATCCGGCGGTTCCGAAACGTATCCCCGATAGAGGATATCCTTCCGGATCAGGTACCGCCTGTAATCGAATCCGCCGGGATTGTTGAAGTTCTTCGGCGCTGCCAGGCGTGTGCGGAATTGCACGTAGTCCCCATACTGGAGCGTCTCCGGTCCGTATGCCGTCAGGAGGACCCGCCCCGGAAGGGTTTTCCCGGATGCCGTTTCAAGGCTGCGGATGCCGGAGAGGGTGTATTCGATCCGGTCTGGAGAGCGGGAGGGGGATTCATCGATGAAGCCTCGATAGACTGCCTTTTCCGGGGAGCCGCGTGCCGGGGGATGCCCCCCGACCGGGGGCGGCTTCGAATAAGGTGCCATGGAGAGCATACCCGCAGAAAAAACGATCAGCTGCAGCAGGACAAAGGCAAGGGTATACCGATTCCGCCTGACGGCGAAGAGCAAGGCCGTCAAAAACGGAAGAAGAAGCGCCGCCGGAACGAGCCAGGAGAGCATGATGCGGTCGCAGAGAGCAATTCCCCCTGCGAAGGAAATAAAAAACGGGATCAGGGGACGTTCCGTGAGAAAGACCGGCTCCTGCCGTACTGTTTCTGCGGTTTTGCGGAGGGTATGAAGGATATTCATGTTTCTGCCGTGAACGGATCGGTTCCCGTTTTGTACAATGGCCGGTTCGCAATGTCAATTGACCCGGTAAAATTTGCCCGTTGAACGTGTTCTTATGAAAAAACATCTCATGCAGTGGTACAAAAGCGGATCCTCCCTGTGGGATGACGACAGCGCCTCCCGGCTTTACTGGCTGGTGGTTACACGAATGATGATCCTGTTCGTGCTGCTCGTGCTGGCCGTTTTCATGGAGTCGAGGATTATCGAGCCCTTCGCCGTCGCATCCCTGCAGCTTTTCTACGGGCTGATTACGTTCGCCTTTCTTTTTTCCCTCGTCTATTTGATGCTGATCCGCAATATCAGGCGTGTCGCATTTCACATCTATCTGCAGTCCCTGCTTGATGTATGCCTGATTACGGGCCTCGTTTACGTTACGGGCGGAGTCCGAAGCGTCTATCCCGTCTTGTATCCCCTGGTCATCATCTATTCGGTGATCTTTCTCGGCCGGCGGGGCGGGCTGATCGTGGCGTCCGCATCGAGCATCTTCTACGGCCTGTTCGTCAACCTGGAATTCCATGGATTCATTCAGTCTTTGCAGCTCCAGCCGGAGGCGACGACCCCCGATGACCGCATCGGGTACGGCGACTATGTTTTTTTCCGCGTTCTCATCCATATCCTGTCTTTCTATATCATCACCATTTTGGCCAGTTTTGTGGTCGGGAGGGAAAAACACGCACGCCGGCTCCTGCAGGAAAAGGAACATGCGTTTGCGGAACTGGATTCGCTGCATCGAAGCATCATCGAATCCGTGCAAACGGGGATTCTGACGGTCGACCTCCAGGATCGTATCCGTTCTTTCAACCGGGCCGCCGAAGAAATTACGGGTTTACCGGCAGGGGACGTGCTGGGGAAAAACATCCATGCCGTTATCCCCGAATACGCGGATATCCCCGGGCCGGACGGGCCTCGATCGGAGGACGCCGCGAAGAGAAGGAGGGTGGAGATCGCGATCCGCGGGAGGGAAGAACGGCCCGCGATTCTGGGGTGCGCCCTGTCGGCCCTGAGGCGAAGCGACGGAACGAAAATCGGGAACATCCTGATTTTCCAGGATATCACCAGCATCAAGGAAATGGAGCGGGCATACGAGGAGAGCCGGAAGATGGCCTTCATCGGTGAAATGGCGGCGATTCTCGCCCATGAAATCAGAAATCCCCTTGCCTCCATCAGCGGCTCCATCCAGGTTCTCCGAAAAACGTTGAAATTGAGCAGCGTCGATGACAGACTTCTGCAGATCATTCTGCGTGGAAAGGATCAACTGGAGAATTTCATCAAGGATTTTTTGATCCTGGCCCGGCCCGGCATGGGCGTGCACGAAGAAATCGATGTCGCCGCCCTGCTGGATGACATTCTCGAATCGGTCAGATACGGGCCGTCCTGGCATGAGGGGATCGAGATCGAAGCGGCATACCCTGAGCGTATCCTGCTTACGGCCAATCGGGCGGAGATACGACAGCTCCTGTGGAACCTGATTCTGAACGCCCTTCAGGCGATGCCCGACGGCGGGAAGATGGTTATCGCGCTACGGGCTTCAGAGGAGCCCGATGGCCGCCGCTGGGTCGAGATGCGCTTTTCCGATCAGGGCTGGGGCATCGAGGAAAAGGACATGGAAAAGATATTCGATCCCTTCTTTACGACGAAAGAACAGGGGACCGGATTGGGACTGGCGATTGTCAACCGTATCGTGGCGGGATACGGGGGCGGCATTCAAGTAGACAGCAAAGTCGGCGAGGGGACGGTATTTACCGTGAAAATTCCCTTGGCGTAGAGGCGGAGAAGACTGTGGCGAACATTCTGGTCGTCGATGACGACAAAGGCATCCGGGAAATTCTCGAAATCGTTCTGACCCAGGAAGGGTATGACGTAACGTCCGTGGAAGACGGGTTGAAGGCGCTGGCGAAATGCCGCCGGCAGAAGTACGATCTGATCATCACCGATCTGAAGATGCCGAAGATGGACGGCATCGAATTTATGAAAGCGGCGAAGGAAGTGTCTCCCGAGTCGCTGGTCATCCTGATCACGGCCTACGCATCCGGAGAATCGGCGGTCCGGGCGATGCAGGAAGGAGCCTACGACTACCTGGAAAAGGATTTCGATATCGAAATCCTGAAAAGCGTGATCCAGAACGCCCTGGAAAAAAAGGGTCTGAAAAAGGACGAGGCGGATTTCAGGCGGGAAATCGAAGACGCCGCGTCTTTCATGGGCATGATCGGGAAAAGCCGGGAGATGCAGAAGGTCTACGCGACGGTCAGGAAGGTGGCGGATACCCTGACCAATGTCATGATTCTGGGGGAGAGCGGGACCGGGAAAGAACTCGTCGCCAGGGCCGTCCACGACGGCAGCCCCCGTGCGCATCAGCCCTTCGTCGTCATCAACTGCGGCGGCATACCGGAGAATCTGCTGGAAAGCGAGCTCTTCGGCTACATGAAAGGATCCTTCACGGGTGCCCATACGGATAAACCCGGTTTGTTCGAAGTCGCCCACGAAGGCACCATTTTCCTGGACGAAATCGCGGAACTCCCCCCTGTGCTCCAGGTCAAGCTGCTCCGCGCGGTTCAGGAGAAGTCCTTCCGGAGAATCGGCGGCACGGAGGACATCAAGGTCGATGTCCGCATCATTTCGGCGACGAACAAGAACCTGGAGGAGAAAGTGAAGGAGGGCATGTTCCGGGAAGATCTCTATTACCGGCTGAATGTCATTCCCATCAATATTCCTCCCCTGCGCAACCGGCAGGAGGATATCCCCCTTCTGACGAAGCACCTGATCCGCAAGTACGCCCTGGAATTCGGGAAGGAAATCCGGAACATCTCCTCTTACGCCATGGACCTGCTCATGAAATACCCCTTTCCGGGGAACGTCCGGGAACTGGAGAACATCATCGAGCGCAGCATCGCCCTGGAAACCTCCAATATCATCCTGCCGGAAAACCTGGTATTGCACAGCAACGTTCCCGTTGCGGAGCGGACCCTGTCCC
>JAGVTI010000127.1 GCA_019136935.1 Deltaproteobacteria bacterium | reverse complement strand
AAGTTCCGTCACCTGAGCAAGGAGCAGATCGCGCACCTGCAGCATACGCTGGATGTCCGTCTGAATCTGCTGAAGAGCATCGCGGTGAACTCGCCGGAGAAACTGGTTCCGAAGGACGCGGCCTGCGGCTGCTGATCCGGTCCCGGCTAACCCTTAACACGGAAGCCCCCGCTCCCTCAAATGGGAACGGGGGCTTTTTTGCTCAACTAATTCCGTGAAAGGTGTTATAAATTTCAAAACTCTGGAGGATGGTCGCTTGAAAAGGAAAATCATCGTCGGGTTTGTTCTTCTCCTGGTTCTGGTTGCCTTGGCGGTTTATTTCGGACAGTGGGTAAACCGGAATCGCGCCCTTTATTATTCAGGGACCATCGAGGCCACCCAGCATCATCTCTCTTTCCAGGTTACGGGTAAGGTCTTGAACGTCTATACCGACGAGGGATATGCCGTCTCGGCGGGAGACGTCCTGGCCGATCTCGATCTTGAAGAATTACGTGCCCGGTTCGATCAGGCCCAAGCCAATTACGATCGTTCCCAGGCCGCTTTGAAGGCCCTTTCCGCACAGTTTAAAGAAATTAAGACCGGAAACCGGCCCCAGGATGTGGAGCGTGCACACCAGGCGCTCCTGTCCGCCAAGGCCGTCATGGAAGAAGCCAGAAAAAACATGGAGAAGTACAGGCGGCTTTTCCAGAACAGCACTGTGTCGGAGAAGGAGTGGGATACGGTCAGGCTGCGTTACGAAGTGGCTCTCCGAGACTATGAGCGGAGCGCTGAAGCCTATGACCTTGCGCGGGAGGGAAGCAGATTGGAAACGATCGATGCCGCCCATGCGGAAGTGCAGGGAGCGAAAGCGCAGATGGCCTCGGCCGAAGCCGCCTGGCGACAGGCGAAAATTCAGCTGTCTTATGGGCAATTGAAGGCACCCGTTGGCGGGATCATCACCAGCCGGAACGTGGAGCCCGGTGAAGTGGTGACACCGGGCCAGGATGTCATGACCTTGGCCGATCTGTCTACGGTCGATCTGAAGATTTTTGTCGATGAAACGGAAATCGGAAAGGTCAAACCGGGGCAGCCGGTCGAGGTTCGGATCGACACGTTTCCCGATAAGGTGTTGAAAGGGATCGTCTCTTACATTTCCCCGGAGGCCGAGTTTACGCCGAAGATGATCCAGACCCGTAAAGAACGGGTAAAACTGGTTTATCTGGTCAAGGTGTCGATCCCCAATCCGAACCTGGAGCTGAAATCGGGGATGCCTGCCGACGCCTGGTTGAAATAGACCATTTCCCGAACGGACCAGCGATTTGCCGGACAAAATCCTGAAAGGGATTTACAAGCAGCGGTTTCATCATGAAGAATTCTTTTTCGGTCAAGCCCTTTGTTGTCGTCGAGCATGTTTCCATGTCCTTTGGCGATGTCGCGGCGGTTTCCGATGTCAGCTTCGATGTGCCCGCGGGGGCGATCTGGGGGCTGGTCGGATCCGACGGGGCGGGAAAATCGACCCTCATGCGAATGATTGCCCTGATGGTCAAACCGCAAAAGGGGAGCATTACGGTGGAGGGTTTTGATGTGATATCCGGCCGCGGACAGGTCAAGGAACGAATGGGTTACATGCCCCAGCGATTCGCGCTTTACCAGGATCTGACGGTTGAAGAGAACATGGATTTTTTTCTGGATATCTACGGGATAACCGGGAAAGATCGCGCCGAGAGGAAGGAGCGCTATCTCGATTTTACCCGTCTCCATCCTTTCAAAGACCGTTATGCGGGAAATCTTTCCGGGGGGATGAAACAGAAGCTGGGGCTGGCCTGTGTTTTGATTCATGAACCCCGCCTCCTGGTCCTGGATGAACCGACCAACGGCGTGGATCCCGTTTCCCGGCGTGAATTCTGGGAGATGCTGGGGGAAATGAGGGACGGTGGAATGACCATCCTGGTCTCGACGGCCTACATGGATGAAGGGGAACGATGTCATCATCTGGGACTGATGCACCGCTCCAGGATGCTGGCGGTGACGACGCCCGAGACGCTCCGGAAGGATGCGCCCAGCCTGGAAGATGCGATCAAGAAGATGATCAGAGAAGCGGACGAGGATCTGGTGCATGGCGCCTTCAACCTCTGATGTCATTACGGTCACCGATCTGGAAAAGCGCTTCGGTCAATTCGTCGCCGTCGATAAAATCTCGTTTTCCGTAAGACGTGGGGAAATTTTCGGCTTTCTGGGATCGAACGGGTCGGGGAAATCAACGACGATCCGCATGCTCTGCGGCATCCTCAGTCCCACCTCAGGCGGGGGATCGGTGGCGGGGCATGATATTCAGACCGAACCGGAGGCGATCAAGGCGTCCATCGGCTATATGTCCCAGAAGTTTTCTCTGTACGAGGACCTGACGCCATTTGAGAATCTCCGTTTTTACCTGGGAGTTTATTGCGTTCCCGAGGCGCTCTGGGACGATCGGATCCGGTGGGTTATCGGGATGACGCGACTGGAAGAAGCCAGGAACCGCCTGACCCGCGAACTGCCGCCGGGGTTGCGGCAGCGGCTGGCGTTGGGGTGCGCCCTCCTGCACAAACCGGAGATTCTCTTTCTCGACGAACCGACCTCCGGAGTGGACCCCGTTACACGCCAGGCCTTCTGGGAGTTCATCGTCAAACTTGCCGAAGAGGGGATGACGATTTTCGTGACGACCCATTATATGGACGATGCCCTGCACTGCAACCGGATTGTCATGATCAACGCCGGCAGGATCGTGGCTTCGGGGACGCCGGCGGAAATCGTTCATAACGCCTGCCCCGGAAAAGCCGATGCGGATCTGGATGACGCCTTCGTAAAAATCATGACGGGATGACCGGTATTTGAAACGGCTGCGTCTCCATTTTCCGGGGCGGATGTTCACAGGGACTGAGACGCCACGGTGAATGCAATCGTGCACGGAAATGAGGATGAGGACGATACTGATCGCCCGCTCCTACGGCATGAGCCGTGACCGGATGAGACGGACAAGGCTGCGGAGTTCGTTGTCGGAAACGATGGAAAAATCCAGCTGCTGCCCACGCAGGCAAGGTTCCAGGGCCTTGAATATTTCCCGGCTGACCCCGCCGTATTGGCCCGTGAAGGCGTTCAGGCGGGACATGGCGCTGAATTCGAGCTTGGCCCTGGGAGACAGAGACAAATAACGGTCGATGAAGCTCAGCATTTTGTCTTTATCCTGCGGCAAATGTCCGTTAACGGTCAGGAGATTCGAGGCGCTGTCGCTGTACAGGGCACTGTTTGTCGTGATACCCTCGATCAACTGCCTTATTTCCCCCGCCACCTGCTCTTCAGTGGCCTCGGTGAAACCTCCGTTTTTGACTGCAGCCTCCAGGGGAGTTCCAGGGAACACTTCCAGGGAGCGGAGGCGGATGAAATCGGGTGCGGACTCGTTGATGACCCTGGACGTTTCCCGGGCGTGTTCGTCCGACCAGGCAGCGCCTCCTAAACCGGGCATGACATAGACCGAGCACGAGAGGCCCGCTTCCCGGGTCTTCCGGCAACCTTCGATGTGGTGCTCCGCCGTTTCCCCCTTGTTCATGAATTGCAGGACCCGGTCACTTCCGCTCTCCAGGCCGAAATGGATCCGATGGAGTCCCGCCTCACGGTAAGCGGTCAGTTCTTCGAGGGGTTTCCGGGCTGCCGAGGCGGTGCGGCCGTAGATGGTAAAACGCCTGATTGAAGGAAAGGTCCGTTTGACACGAGTCAGAATATCCCGGAAAAAATCTCCAGCGAGAAGGAGTGAATTGGCATCTCCGAGAAAACAGGTTTCCCCGCCACTCAAGCGCCAGGAAAGAACATGGAATATGCCGTCTCGAAGCGTCGCTTCCTGCTTGAACCATGCGGAAAACCAATCGGCATGCGCGGCGTTTTCTTCATCCCCTGCTTTGAGCGGATCTTGCTTCCCGGTTTCTTTTCCCCTCTTTTCTTCCTCTTCCCGGATCAGCGCCTCCACCTTGGCGAAAGCTTCTTCGGGGGATTTGACGTCGAGGGCACCGGATTCCTGCAGAAATTCGTCAATGCGTCCGGCCCGGTCGATATCCTGCTGGATTTCCTCGATCGTCCTCCGGCTGAAAGGGGTATCTCCCTTGTAAACGGGACAGAAGGAACAGCGGTTCCAGCCGCAGTTCCGGGTCAGACGGAAAGTCAGGCTGTAATTTTCCGTCGGGGGGCGGATGTGACAGATTTCAAAGGGTTCAAGAGTGGAAGGATCCATATACGACCTTTTGTCCGGAGTTCGTCATAGGGCAATCCTGTTTGAGATTGGGCCCACTTTTTTTAACAAAGCCGTTTTGAAGATCGCCGTGGCGGAAGAGCGAATTGCCCCGGCCCCCGGCCTTGGTTCGACTGCGGAAAAATGCTACTATCTTCCGGGTGTGAGGTCAAGGTCTTCATGTGAGATCATAGGGCGTAACCGGCGCCGGCAACGTGATGCCGGGCGATTCCGAACCGGGCAACGGCCCATGCAAAGCGGGAGAAGTGCCGAAGAACAATGGACCTTTTTGAGTCATCATACCTGAAACGATATCGTGAGGGGAATTTACAGGATAAGGTCCGGCGTGCCATCGAGGGCCTGCGTGACTGCCGTTTTTGTCCCCGCCGATGCGGGGCCAACCGCCTGGAAGGAGAGGTCGGCGTCTGCCGGACCGGGCGGGATGCGATGGTCGCAAGTTTCCAGAGCCATTTCGGCGAGGAATCCCCCCTGGTCGGGACGGGAGGCTCCGGGACGATTTTTTTCAGTTCCTGCAATCTCCTGTGCACCTTCTGTCAGAACTACGAGATCAGTCATCTCATGGAAGGCGAGAGGGTGAACCGGGAAGGGCTTGCCGCCATGATGGTGGCCCTTCAGAGGCGGGGTTGTCATAATATCAATCTCGTCAGCCCGACTCACGTGGTTCCCCAGGTCATGGAGGCCCTCGTTCCGGCCATAGAAATGGGATTGACGGTGCCCCTCGTCTATAATACGGGGGGATATGATTCCCCGGAAACCCTGCAGCTTCTGTCGGGAATTGTGGATATCTATATGCCCGATTTCAAGTTCTGGGATAGCCGTTGGGCCGAACGATTCTGTCATGCTCCGGATTACCGGGAACGGGTATGCGAGTCAATCCTGGAAATGCATCGCCAGGTGGGGGACCTGATAATCGGCAGGGACCGCATCGCCCGGCACGGACTCCTTGTCCGGCATCTGGTTATGCCGGGGGGCATTGCGGGTACACGGGAGATCATGAATTTTCTCGCCGAAAAGATATCCCGCGGAACCTATGTCAACATCATGGCCCAGTATCATCCTGCAGGAAAAGCGGCGGGCGATCCCATCATCGGCAGACGGATCACCCGCGAGGAATATGACCGTGCCCTGCAGGAAGCCGTGCGGGCCGGCCTGCGGCGTTTGGATTGGGTAAGGTTTCCAGGAAACTAGATTTGTCCTGCTGTCCGGGCCGGATCATGTCACCCCCCATGGTTTACGGGACATGGGGGTGAAAAATCGATGTGCGGGGAGAAGTACGGGGCATCATCGGGTCTGTTTTTTCCGTCGATGAAGGAGGTCAGATCCCTGCCGAGCGGTAAAAAATAAGCCGGGGAAAAACGGTTTCCCCGGTCCTGGAATGCCTCAAGGGATAAGGAAATCCGCGGCTTTTTGCCGCTTCTTTGCTTGACAGCATGGTTAAAATACCCTAACGTACATTCCGTTTTTACAGGAAAGAGGTTTCAGGACGATGGCGACGAAAAAAGAACGCAGGTCGGCGGAAACAAAAAGCAGAAAGATCCGGAAAGGGAAGCGCATTGCCATTTTAATCGCAATCGGAGGGAGTGCATTCGCGTTTTTGGTATTCTTTTTTGTTTCCATCTTCAATATGGTTTATCCTCCTGTAAGCGGCGTGGACGGAGGGGCGGCGCGGAAAGAAAAGCAGGAGGTCATCCTCTATTTCTCGGACAAGAATGAGCTGTTCCTGGTTCCTGAGAAGCGGTACATTCCGAGGGAAAAAGATCCCGATGCTCAGGCGAAGAGGTTGGTCAACGCGCTGATCGAGGGGAGCAAGTCGGGCAACGTCAATACTCTTCCCGCGAAATCCGGTGTGAAGGACGTGAAGATCGCCTCCGACCGGACGGCGTATGTCAACTTCAACCGCGAATTCATACAAAATCACCCCGGCGGCACAACCGGGGAAATAGCGACCGTCTTTTCCCTGACCAACACCCTGATACGGAACATTTCATCCATTCAGCGTGTTCAAATTTATGTCGAAGACAAACCGATCGATTCGATCAGAGGGCATGTAAGTGCACGGGGGGCCTTTCACATGGAGAAGGACCTGATCGTCGAGGGGTCCAGGAACATCTGAAATCGTCTGTGACTGGAAAGGTGAGGGAATGGCTCCCAAATCAAAGCTGTCAAAAATCCGGAACATCGGGATCATCGCCCACATTGATGCGGGGAAAACGACGGTTTCCGAGCGAATTCTCTACTATACGGGAAAATCCTACAAGATGGGGGAAGTCCACGACGGAGAAGCCGTGATGGACTGGATGCCCCAGGAGCAGGAACGGGGGATCACCATCATGTCCGCCGTAACCAGCTGCGAATGGAACCAGCACGAGATCCATCTGATCGACACGCCGGGCCATGTCGATTTCACGATGGAGGTGGAACGGAGTCTGCGGGTTCTGGACGGCGCCGTTGTGGTGTTCTGTGCCGTTGGCGGCGTCGAGCCCCAATCGGAAACGGTCTGGCATCAAGCGGATAAATACGCTGTCCCCAAATTGGCCTTCATCAACAAGATGGACCGGGTCGGCGCCAACTACTGGGGTACGATCGACATGATGAGGGAACGGTTCCATTCCATTCCCCTTGCCGTTCAAATTCCCCTGGGTATGGAGGAACGGTTTAGCGGGGTGATCGATCTGGTCTGCCGGAAGGCCTTTCGCTGGAACGACCAGAATCTGGGGGTGTCCTATGATGTGTCGGATGTGCCTGAGGAGTTGCGGGACGACATGGAACAGCACCGGGAAAAGATGATCGAAACCCTGGCGGAAGTGGACGATGATGTTGCGACCCGGTATCTCGAGGGAGAGGATTTGACGGAGAAAGAACTTGTGGAAGCCATTCGAAAGGCGACCCTGTCCCTTCAGGTCGTGCCTGTCCTGTGCGGTACCGCCCTGCGGAACAAGGGTATTCAGCCCGTTTTGGACGCCGTCGTTCATTATCTGCCTTCGCCGGAGGATGTCCCTCCGGTCAAAGGTCATCACCCCGTGACGGGTGAAGAGGAATTTCGCCTCAGCAGTGAAAAGGAACCCTTGGCCGCCCTGGCCTTCAAGGTGATGATGGATGAGGGGCGGAAACTCACTTTTGTTCGGATTTATGCGGGGTTCCTCCAAGTCAATGAAGAGGTCTACAACGTCGTCAAAAGAAAAAAAGAAAAACTCTCCCGCATTTTGAAGATGCATGCGAACAAACGGGAGCGGATCGACCGCGCATCGGCGGGCGATATCATCGCCGTGATGGGGTTAAAGGAGACCACGACGGGGGATACCTTGTGCGATGAAGCACATCCCATTGTCCTGGAGAAAATCGAATTCTATGAACCGGTTATCAGCCAGGCCATCGAAGCGAAAACCCCGGCGGATCAGGAGAAACTGACCGTTGCCCTGGCCAAGTTACTTGAGGAAGATCCGACCCTTCGGGTGAAATATGATGACGACACGGCTCAGACGATTATTTCCGGCATGGGGGAACTCCATCTGGAGGTTGTTCTGGACCGCCTGATCCGGGAATTCAACACCCATGTGAACGTAGGACGGCCCCGTGTGGTCTATCGGGAAACAATCCAGAAGCGGGTCGAGGTGGAGGGGCGTTTCGAACGGGAACTGGGAGACAAGAAGCATTTCGGCCATGTGCGGCTGATTCTGGAACCCCTGGAACGCGGCCATGGTATTGAAATCATCTGGAATGTCGATAAAACGATGATTCCGGAAGAGTATCGCGGGCTGGTTGAAGGAGGGATTCATGAATCCGCTTCCAGCGGTGTCGTGGGCGGATATCCCGTCGTGGATGTGAGGGTGACGGTTGCCGGCGGTTCGATCCGGGAAGGGGAATCGACGCCCATGGGCTACAAGGTTGCCGCTTCGACGGCCTTCAAGGACGGTTGTGATTCGGCCGATCCCGTTCTTCTGGAGCCCATTATGATGGTTGATATCGTCACGCCTGCCGACTTCATGGGCGATGTGATCGGTGATATCAATGCCAGGCATGGGGAGGTCCAGTCGATAACGCAGAAAGGGGCCATCAGCGAAATCCGCTGCCGGGTTCCCCTGAAATCACTGTTCGGTTATTCGACGGACCTGCGATCCGCCACCCAGGGGCGGGCCGTTTTTTCCATGCAGTTTCTGGCCTATGATAAAGGTTGATGGTGAAAGGGGGCATTCTGGGAAGTATCAAGGAGGAAAGGGTCCAGGTGGAAGAAGAAAGTCGACGAGACGACGCGGTCCGGGCGGCTCCCATACTCGATAAAGATAAACTCCTGCAGAGCATTTTCCGGATCAGCACCTTCGTTATCGAGCCGAGAAGTCTGAACGAGATTCTCAAAAAAATTCTCGACGAGGTGGCCGACACCCTCGGTTTCCGCATCGGTAATATCCGTCTTTTAGATGAATCCAAACAATATCTCGAAACCCAGGTCGTGAAGAATTACAGCCCGGAAGAGGCGGAAAGGGCTTTTTCCGTGGCGATCGATGTCAAAAATGACGACTGCGTTGTCGCCAAGGTGGTCACATCCGGAGAACCGATGGCGGTTGAAAATGCATCGGCTGACGATCGGATCACGGAAATGGACCGGAGACTGGCGAAGGTTTACAGCAACGGTTCGATGATCTGCGCACCGCTTAAAATCGGTGACGAAATCATCGGGACCATGGCCGCCTCCTGCCAGGAAGTGACAAAATTCTATCAGGAAGAAATCAACCTGTTTCTGACCTTTGCCAACCAGATGGGTATTATCATTCACA
>JAGVTI010000281.1 GCA_019136935.1 Deltaproteobacteria bacterium | reverse complement strand
GATAATGTGCCAGGCCTTGCTGTATGCCATCCCCACGGCGAATGCCGCCTGTCTTAACGAACCTGTTTTTTCAATGCCCCGCAGTAGGCAGTAGGCACCTTGCCCAAACACGATTCCATTGTCATTTTCATACCATACCTTGCAGATAAGCTTCAGAATCATTTTCAACCACTCTCTTGAACCGACGATGAATCATCAGACTTGTCCCCCTATATTTTAGGTAGAGTCGTGAACAAGTCATCCACATACATAAAGGAAGGTTTTGATACCTGATGATACCGCAAAACCGTTTTCCCCTCCCCTCGGAGACTGTGTCGTAATACCCGATTGACGTTTGAGGTCATTCTGAACGAAGTGAAGAATCTAATCATAACAGGATGTTAAAAAACGAGATTCTTTGCCTGACGGCTCAGAATGACATTACGACACAGCCCCTCGCGGGAGGGGATCAAGGGGAGGGGAAAATAACGTCAGGAATAAACCACCTTATCACCCCCACCCTGGCCCTCCCCCGTCAAGGGGGAGGGAATTCATTACCAATGCCCTCACGGGAGGGAATTAAAAGTCCATCGCCAATGCCGTCAAGGGGGAGGGAATTCATTGCCAATGCCCTCGATGGGGAGGGAATTAAAGACTGTTTTTCCCGTCCCCCGCGGGAGGGAATCAAAGTCCGGCTTCCTCCACCGTCACAGGCAGAGGGGATATTTGTACCGGAAAACTTCCGGTCGCTTATTTTACGGCAAAACCATATTTCGCAAGCACCGCCTTTGCCGCGCCGGACCGGAGGAACTTGAAGAAACCAGCCGCTTCAGCCTTATGACTGCCCTCTTTTGTTATGGCCATGGGGTAGGTTACCCGGGGGTAGAGATCCCGCGGCACGGCGAAGAGGATTTGAACGTTTTTGGCCATCTGTTCCGCATCGGTCTTATAGACGAAGGCACCGTCCACTTCACCCCGGTCGGCATACAGGAGACATTCACGAACATCCCTTGCCATAACCAGTTTGTTCTCCAGCTGCTTGTCCATTCCTTCCTTCTTCAACGCCTCCATCGCGTACTGGCCGGCCGGTACACTCTTGGGACTGCCGATGGCGATTTTTTCCAGCTTGACCACATCCCGCAGCTTTCTTACCTTCAACTCGGGCTTGCCGACAAACACCAGCTCATTGTAGGCAAAAGTGGAGATGCTCTTTTCGTCGATCATCTTCTTCTCTTTTAAATAATCCATCCACTCCAGGTTGGCGGACAAGAAAAGGTCAGCCGGAGCGCCGTTTTCGATTTGCTTGGCAAGAGCTCCAGAGCCTCCGAAATTATTCTGAAAAACGATGCCGGGATTTTGCCTGGCAAAGGTGTCGGTTAGCTCGGTGACGACCTCCTTGAGACTGGCCGCGGCGGATACGTTGATTCCGGCGGAATGAGCAGGCATAGCGAACAGCGTAAGGGTGACAAAAAACAGGATCATGCTGCTGACAAAATGCTTCATCTTCATCGTACTTCCTCCTTTATCGTTATGCTTCCATTGTTGCATCCAGGTTAAAAAGTAATCATCGTCTGCAGATAAAAGAAATCGGCATCAGAAGACTTTCCGGTATCCTTGATATAGTCTCCGCAGAAAAAGTGGGCATAACCGCCTTCGATATTCATGAAGCTGAACACTTTATAACTCAGGACAAAGTCCACTTCATCCCCCACATGATCGGATGCATTTTTACTCTTGGCGTTATACCGCATCTTGTTCCCGCTGGTGCCGTACCAGGCGTCGTTCGTTTCATCCAGGTAAAACCGGTGGTACTGGAGAGAACCTTTCATGCGGTTTTTTACCGGTGCAAAATCTACAAACACGGCAAACTCCTCCATGTTCTGCCACTTGATAAAGTCAATGATCCCGTAAGGGCCGTGCGTGGCCTGGTAAATGGGGTTAAAGGTCTTGCAGGTTCCGTCGGCGGGGTCATCGTCGCCGGTGGCGTAGTTGTATTCGAGCTTGATCACCGGCTGCTTGATCACCGGCTGAGAAAAAATGCCTTTGAAAGCATAATTCACATCCGCATGGACGGCCCAGGCGCGAATGTCCTGTGATTTCCCTTTGCCCTTGGTAACGGCGTCCCGGTTTCCGAACTGGTAGGCGATTTCATATCCGTAGCCGAAATTGGTGGAAGCGATCTTTCCCTCACCCCTGGTGCCGACGGTGTATTGTTTGATATCCCCGTAATATGTCTTTGAATCGGTCTGGCTTTGCAGGTCATCATGTTCATCGCTGATATTGATACTGTAAAGATCGAAGACATGACCGGGAACCCCCTTGTAAGTGGCATAAACGCCGTAAAGATATTTCCCCCATCTGGCATCATTGAATTTTTGGTTATGGTCCGTATAGATCACTTCGTCCCCGACGAAGAAATCGATGTCGAAGGGAGCTTTGTTATAGCTGACCTTGATGGCATCGAAGGAGCGGATGTTATTGGACCAGACGGGCGCGGCAATCAATCGCTGGGCGCCGTATTTCAATTCCTGCCTTCCGACTTTCAGGCTCACAGGCAGGTTGCCTGGCTTGGATATCTGGATATACCCCTGGTGAAGATCCAATTCGTCCCGCTGCTTCCTCGGTCTTGCCTCCGATTCCCACTCGTCACTTTGCAGCCCCTCCACGAAAGCGCTAAAATTCTGGTAGGCTACATTCATGTTAATCCGGAAACGGTTATACCAGAGGCCGTCGTCATTGCCCGGTTTGGTCGAATCTCCGAATTTGAAATTCTCCCTTTTTTCATAGCGGATCCGGTCATCCGCCCCAAACTTGATCTTCACATCGCCGATATTGAATTCCTTATAAGAAGAGGGAATCAGACCCGAAGATGCCGAAGCCTTCGCTGCTTTGGGCGCCTCGGCGGCAAAAGCGGGGCTGCCTGTCATCAATAAGAGACACACAACCCCAAAAGTGAACGTTGCCATTACAAGAACTCGTTTCATCAAAAAAATCTCCTTTCTATGGATATTCTGGTTCCGGTTGTTGACGAAGCCGTAAAAAGTCCGTCCCCCCGGCGGGAGGAGATTAAGGTCCGTTCTCCCCTCCCCTCGCGGGAGGGGATCAAGGGGAGGGGGAGAATAGCATCGAAAATGCGGAC
>JAGVTI010000234.1 GCA_019136935.1 Deltaproteobacteria bacterium | reverse complement strand
GAACCGAACCTTTGAAACCTCGGGAACACATGGCGAGATAAACCGCCTCGGCCCGCTCGTAGGAGCGAAGAAACAAAACCGCGATCATATTGGACAGACATTTCACTTCCGGCCACCAGGAATGATGGACGCTGCGGGACTTCTTCGCCTGGCGCATCTTCATGAACTCGTCTTCCACCACGAAGACATACCGGTACATGAAGGAGAAAATGAGGATCATCACCTGGGGACATTTCAGCGCCTCCAGGGCCTTCAGGAGATCGGGGAAACGGGTTGTCGAGGTGAGAAGGATCACGGATATGACGGAAAAAAACGACTTGGCGACGATATTTGTAAAAAGACGGATGCCTTCTTCCGTCACCTTCAGAGAGATAACGGATAAATCGACATTCCAGATCGGCGTTCCCTCCTTCATGAAAGGCAAAAAAGCGGCGATCATGACGGAAAACGGGACAATGACGAGGGAACGCTTCAGGATAAACGAGAGAGGGACTTGCGAGGAAACGACGAGGACCCCAAACAGCCCCGCGAGGAGACCGAAAACCCGGAATGAAACGACATTCATCAGGATCACGGAGACGATCAGGAGGCCGAATCCAACCAACTTGATCCGGGGATCGAGACGATGGATCGGACTGTCCATTTCGCTGTACCGGTCGACAAACGCGTGGTGCATGCTATGAATTCCGCCTTTTCAAAAGACAGGCCACACCGTAACCCAGGCCGAACACGATCAGGGTCCCCAGAATACCGGCCAGAGAGGTTGCGAGCATATCGTTCGGAATACCCGGGAAAATATAATCGGGAAGCGGGGACGCCAGAACCGGGATCCCCTCGCCCTTGCCGAGAAAACCATGCCCCTCGGCGACCCACTCCAGTCCGTCCGGCCAGGAAGAGGCGAAGGGGGACAGGAAAAGCGCCACCGCCAGCGCAACAAACAGTCCCCACAGCATATCTTTCTTCTTCATGATTGCCCTCCCTGCCCATTCAGAGCCGCGTCACCCCGCTCGAACGGTCCGTCCATACCGTTCCGGTGCGACAACAGATGGAGCAGATCCGGCCTGACTTTAAGAACGAACCCGACGATCAGGGTCGTCACCACCCCCTCCCCGATACCGATGAGGGCATGAATGCCCAGCATGGCCGGCAGTACGATATTTAGGGGAGAGGTCTTTGAGAAGGCCAGTTCCAGAGCGCAGGCGCTTGAAGCCAGTACGACGGAGAACCAGGAAGCCACGGCCGTTGCGAACAGGATACGCCGGTGGTCGCCGGAGCGTCCCCGCATGAGCCGGTACATCCCGTAACCGCCCATCGTTCCGATCACGGCCATGTTCAGAATATTGGCTCCCAGAGCCGTGAGCCCGCCGTCCTGGAAGATGAGGCACTGGATAACCAGGACGCAGGCGATCACGATCGCACCGGCGAACGGCCCCAGCAGGACGGCCGCCAGGACACCGCCGAGAAGATGTCCCGATGTCCCCCCCAGAACGGGGAAATTAACCATCTGGGCGGCAAAGATGAAGGCGGCCATCACCCCCATGAGAGGAACGGCCCGGTCCTGCATCGCCTTCTTCGCCCGGTTCAGGCAGAAGCCAATGCCGCCGGCGGAGAGGAACCATGCCGGCACCCATGTCTGGGCGGTCAGAAAACCATCCGGAATATGCATCTTTTTATTCCCCTGATTATCATGGATTCTCCGTGGGTGTACTCCCTTTCTTCCCATCCGAAGGGCCCGCCCCCGGACGGGATACTCCATGGTCACCGAGGCGTGCCACAACTCGCTGCGCTCGTCGTTTCTGTTTTCGTTTCGGAGGTAACCCAGGTTCGTGTAAAAACAGGCCTTCCGCGTCTTGTCGAACCCCATTTATCGACGCAATGGTCGGAATGCACCATGGTGCCACAAATACAACATTCGTGGCACATATTAACTACGTTTAACGCGGCCGTGTCAAGCAGAAATCCCCCCCGTCGTGGCCATGGCAAATCCCGCGTGGTTGACCCCC
>JAGVTI010000343.1 GCA_019136935.1 Deltaproteobacteria bacterium | reverse complement strand
TAAAGGAAATCTCACCCTTATTTTGTTTTCTTTTCCCCTGTGCTCTTGAACTTGAGCAAATCTCCCAGTGAACCCAAAGACGATGCCGGTTTGCCGATGTAAGACCGATAATCTCCGGCTTCTTCGGAAACGGTTTTTTCTTCGTTCGCCGCCTGAACCAGTGAAAGGGAAACGCGTTTTTGCTCACGGTCCGTACTTTCGACCTGAACCTGCAGCGTCTGGCCGACGGCAAGCACTTCTGCCGGATGATTGATCCGTTTTCCCTTGCCCAGTTTCGAAATATGAATGAGGCCGTCGATACCGGGGGCCAGGCTGACAAAAGCCCCGAACTTCGTCAGGCGGACAACCCGGCCCGTGTGAACGGACCCACCGAAAAAGGTCTGATCGACCGTATCCCAGGGATCGGGCATGCACTGCTTCAGGCTCAGGGATAGTTGATCCTTCGTCCAGTCGATACGGATGATTCGGACCTCGACTTCCTGGCCGACGACCAGAACGTCGTGAATATTCTCCACCCGCTCCCAGCCGATTTCCGACATGGGAATAAGCCCCTGAATGCCGTCCAGGTCGACAAATGCACCGAATTTCTGAAGCGATACCACCTTGCCTTTCAAGATCATGCCCTCTTGCAGGGTGCCCCTGGGGATTGTCCACTCTCTGGAGTCCCATCTGGGAATAGGGGCAAAAACCCCGGATATTTCCGGCAACCTTGATTTCAAAACCGCCCTTGATTTCCCTTTCCACCACGCCTTCGACGGGAATCCCGTTTCGATAGGCCTCTTCAAGGAAGGACTGGCCCGCCTCACCGCTGCCGACTTTCGTGGTGAAGAGTTTTTCATTATGCTTCGACGACAGGAAATAGGCGGAAATGCGATCCCCTTCCTTCACGGACAGGTTTCCCTCCTCGTCCTGCAACTCGCGCCGGTCCAGATAACCTTCGCTCTTCCCGCCCAGGGCGAGAAAGATCCATTCTGGCGTAATCTTGACGATAACGGCCTCCACTTTCTGTCCCGGCCGAAGATAATCGCTTTTGATTCCCGATTCCTCAAGCAGTTCGGCAAAACTTTTTCCGTCATCCGGACCAACCAATTCTTTGTTTTCTTCTGTCATGTTTGTCTCACAATTTTCATGTTATTTGAATCCGCCCTTAAGGCGCATCGCCTTATCCGCTCTTCCCTACATACCACCGTTGTTTCCCCGCAGGACCCGCCTGAAACAGAACACCGCCAGGGAGATGATCAGCGTCCAGGATATCCCCATGAAAAGCCAACCGTAAAAGGTCATTTCCCTTCCTCCTGATAAAATTTTTTATGCCATATATGAACCAGTATCGCGAGAACCAAAAACAGGATCAGTAGTCCAATACGGGTGCAGAGGACATAGGGCATGTCTTCCGCCTTGACATTTTCCATGATCATGGTCGACCACCCCTGCTGCATGATCCATGTACCGAGAATCACCAGGAGAAATGCGGGAGTGATGTACTTGATGATCCACTTGTACACCCGGGGGATATGGAGCTGCGCCCCCCGGTGAATTTCGTTCCAGGCCCGGTCGATCCCGAAGGTCCAGGCGAAAAGGATGGACTCGATCGTTCCGAAAAGAACGAGGCAGAAAGTCCCCCCCCAGAAATCGAGTTCGTCGAGCACCCCGTGTCCCAGAAAGAAAATCGCCGGCTGGCAGAGAATAAAGGCCACGCCTCCCACGATCATGGCCGACTTTCTCCGTTCGATCTGGAAATCGTCCCGGATGAACGCCACCGCCGGTTCGATCAGGGAAATCGACGACGTCAGGCCCGCCAGGAACAGAAGAAAAAACCACAGGAAAGAGAAGAGCGCCCCCAGGGAAATCTTCGAGAAGATAAACGGCATGGTCACGAAACCCAGGTTGAAGGCTCCGCTGGCGGCCACTTCTCTCATGGCATCCGGGCCGAAAAAGGCAAAGGCCAGGGGGATGATGATACTCCCCCCCAGGATCACCTCGGCGAATTCGTTGGTCGAGGCCGCCGTGAGACCCGAAAGGGCGATGTCATCCCCCTTTCTCAGGTAGCTGGCGTAGGTCAGGATCACGCCGATACCGACGCTGAGGGTAAAAAAGATCTGGCCGGCCGCCGCCAGCCAGGTCTTCGCGTCCAGGAGGGCGGAAAAATCGGGATTCCACAGGTATCCGAAGCCGTTGAGGATATTCCAGTCCGGCTTGTCCGGGTACGGCGCATCGAGGGTCACAACCCGGATCAGAAGCACGAAGGCCGCCAGAAAAAGCATCGGCATGGCAAACTTGCACAGCTTTTCTATTCCCTTGGTGACACCCCGAAAGATGATGAAAAAGTTCAAACCCAGGGTAATGAAGAAAAAAAGATAGGCCGGAACCAGGCTATGGAAATAGGCGTTTGATTCAAGGCCCTGGTAGGCGGACAGAAATTTCGCCATGGACTCCCTGTCCGGCATGTCGGTCAAAACGCCGGAAAGGGAGTAGAAACTGTAGCTTAAAAGCCATGACTCGATGTAGATATAATAAATGAAAATGACAAGGGGACCGAAGACACCGATTACCCCGAGGTACTTCCCGAGACGATTGTTCCACAAACGGTTGAACATGCCCGGCGCCGTCGTATGGCCATGGACGCCGCCGTAACGCCCGATGGCCCACTCGATCCACATCATCGGAATACCGATGAGCAGAAGCGAGATGAAATAGGGGATCATGAAGGCGCCGCCGCCGTTGTTGGCCGCCTGAACGGGAAACCGCAGAAAATTTCCCAGCCCCACGGCGCTTCCGGCAACCGCCAGGATTACACCGAGTTTCGACCCCCAGGCCTCTTTCTTGAGTTTTTCAACCATATAATTTTCTATCGTCCCGTTTCACGTCTTCCCCCCCAGCGTCCATTACCCAGGAAACCGTCAGAAACAGTCCCGCATGATCACGGCGGTGCTCCGGATCATACCGGGGAGACCTCTACTTTTCCTTTTGTTTGCGGTGGGGTACTTATCAGATACCTGCGTGAAACGAAAGAAAAATCTGATCGAAGCCGTGGCCGACGAAACCCGATCGTTTACAGAAAACCGATTTCACCCGCGTAGACAAACTGCCTCTTCCAGGGTATACCCGGATGGGCCTGATCCACGGGACAGGAACCGATGATCTTTAAGGACTCGCGATCCAATGCCACGGGATGATACCCGCCTACAAATCCCGCGTCGGGGGCGATAAGCGGGTGCAGGCCGGGCATGCAGTCGCATTCGCTGCAGATGTTTATCAAGGCGTTGACCAGCAGCGTTTTCCCCCGGATCGCCCGCCAGACGGCAGCGGCCGTTTCAACGAGCTTCTCCTGGAAAACCGCTTCATCCGTTTCCCAGCAGAGCCGCAGAGCCACTTCGGGACACAGGCCGATGCACTGGGCACAGCCGATACACAACTCCAGATCATAACAGGGATAGGCGTCCTCCCCCCATTGGGCGGCATGACTGGGACAGACCTCGACGCAGGTCCCGCAGCGCGTGCAGCTTTCCCGGATCAGGGCAGGCCTCGCATCGCTGTGCATACGCTGTTTCTGAGCCCGGGACGCAAATCCCATGGAAAGGTTCTTGATGGCGCCGCCGAAGCCCCCTTCCAGATGCCCCTTGAAATGGGAAAGGATGAAAAAACCCGAAGCCCTTTCGAAGACGTCGCCCACCTGTACGGTCTGGAAATGCCTGTACCCGGCGGGCAGATCGACGAGATCCCGGCCGTCCATCCCGTCGGCGATGACCACGGGGCAGCCCAGGTAGTCCTCGGTGAAACCGTGCTCGGCGGCGGTTCTGAGAGAGTCCGCACCGTTTCTTCTTCCGCCGGAATAAAGCACCGTCGTGTCGAAGACAAACGCCCCCACCCCCTGGTCTCGAAGCCAGGACACAACCGCACGGGCGAAAAAAGGAGGCAGAAACCGCAGATTCCCCCGTTCCCCCCAGTGGAGCTTGATTCCCACCATGTCACCCTTTTTGTAAGGACTTTCCAACCGCGCCAGCAAATCGCAAAAAGCGGTTCGATGCGCTTCCGCCGGACCCGCCGAAGGAATAAAGATCGTCCGTCTATGAGGCATAACGATTTTCTCCACTCTTCCTTAACGACTCATGCGCCTTTCGTCACAGCCCCAGGTCATCGCTTATGCCCTTCATGGATTCAAGGCAGATCTCGGCAAATTCACCCAGGGAAACTCCGATGACTTCGCATTCCATGATGGTGTCCCGGTTGACCGACGCGGCAAAGGCTTTCTCCTTCATTCTTTTCACAACCGATTTGGCCTTGACGCCGGCCAGTTTTTTATCGGGATAAACCATGGCCGTCGCCGTAATCAGTCCCGTGATCGTCTCCCCCGCCGCCAGGGCATGCTGGAATGCGGTTTCACGTCCCTTGCCGGCCGACATTTCATTGTGGCGCATGATCGCATCGATGATCTCGGCATCATAATCTTCCGCCTGGAGGATGGCCGCCGTCTCGAGACCGTGGCGCATCAAATCCCCTTCGACCAGCTCCAGATCGAGATCGTGAAGAAGCCCCGCAATTCCCCAGCGGTCGGGATCCTCTCCCAGGCGCAGGGCCAGAGCCCGCATAACCGCCTCCGAGGCCAGGCTGTGGGCCCGTATCCTTTCATTTCCGATATAACGGCTCAATAAAACCAGCGCATCTTCCCTCGACGGTTTCATCTTTTTCCTCCCGGGAAACAAAATTCGGACAAGGCCCAACCTGCCAATGGTCTTTATGAAACGGATATTGATTGATGTCAAGTCCTATCCTGTGGTAATCACAGGGCCGTTGCGGGAGGCCATGCCGATGGAAAATATTTTCACGGGACCGACGCAGCTGCCGACGGAAGGCCCTGCACGGAAAAACATCGAAGGAAACACACCAATGGAAGACGTGGACATTTTGATCTCGAACGGCCGGATTCTCACTCTCGATGAAAGGGACCGGATCATCCAGGACGGCTCTGTCGCGATCCGAGACGGAAAAATCGTCGACCTGGGTGAGAAAGAGACGCTTCAGTTGCGCTACCATGGGCAAAGAGAAATCGACGCAAAAGGCGGCATCGTCATGCCCGGCTTGATCAACGGCCACACCCACGCCGCCATGACCTGTTTCCGGGGCATCGCCGACGACATGGAATTGCTGGAGTGGCTGAATCGGTACATCTTCCCCGCGGAAGCGAAAAACGTCAACCCCGAGCTGGCCTACTGGGGGAGTCTCCTGGCCTGCGCGGAGATGATCCGCTCCGGCACGACCACCTTCTGCGACATGTACATCTTCGAGGACGAAACGGCCCAGGCCGCCAAGGAAGCCGGAATGCGGTGCCTGGTCGGGGAAGTCCTCTTTGATTTCCCCTCCCCCAACGCCAAGTCTCCCGAGGAGGCCCTGGCCTACACACGCCGCCTCATTCAAAAATGGGCCGGAGACACCCTGGTGCGGATCGCGGTCGAGCCGCACGCCCTGTACACGTGCCGGGAATCGCTGCTGCTTGACGCCAAGGCACTTTCCCGGGAATACGGGGTTCCGCTGGCCATTCATCTCCTCGAAAGCAAAGGGGAAATACAGATTCTAACCGAAAAGGGCATAAAAGCGACCCAATACCTAGACCGCCTGGGCCTCCTTGGCCCCGATTTCATCGCCTTCCACGGCGTTTATCTGGACGAGGAGGATCGGGCGGTTTTTGCCGACCGCGGTTGCAAGGTTGTCCACAATCCCGAAAGCAACATGAAACTCGCCTCCGGCATCGCCCCCGTGACGGCAATGATACGGGCCGGCATCCCCGTCGGCCTCGGCACGGACGGCTGCGCCAGCAACAACAACCTCGACCTGTTCCAGGAAATGGATACGGCGGCGAAACTGGGCAAATTCGCTCTTCTCGATCCGACTGCCATGTCCGCCCGGACGGTCCTCCGCATGGCGACATGCCAGGGAGCGGACGTCCTGGGAATGGGAAACCACATCGGTACTCTCCGGGCAGAAATGAAAGCCGACCTGATCATCATCGATACGGAAAAGCCTCATCTTACCCCTTTGTACCATGCCTATTCCCATCTCGTTTACGCCGCAAACGGCTCCGACGTGGACACCGTCCTGATCGACGGGCGGATCGTCATGGAAAACCGGAAGCTCCTGACGATCGACGACGGAAAAGTCATGACGGAGGTCCGCCGGATCGCCGAAAGAATCCGGGGCAGCCTGGGCATGGCAACGTCATGACAGGCCGGGCGGAGGAAATACCCGACATTCTCATCACCGATGCGTCCGTCCTGACCATGACGGATCACCCGCCGTTCATCGCCCGGGCGGACATCGGCATCCGCGACGGCCTCATTCTCTTCATCCGGGACAAGGAGGCGCTGCCTGAACCGGGTCGCTCCGGGCACCCGGATGCGGCCCGGCAGATCATCCCTGCCCGGGGGCAACTCGTCATGCCGGGGCTGGTCAACACCCATACCCATCTCCCCATGGTGCTGCTGCGGGGTCTGGCGGACGATCTCCCCCTGATGGAATGGCTGAACGGCTTCATTTTCCCCGCCGAAGGGCGCTTCATGAACGAAAAAACCGTCTATGCCGCATCGCTTCTGGCCATGGCGGAGATGATCCTCTCGGGTACGACCACCTTCTGCGACAGCTATTTTTTCGTTGACCGGATCGCGCAGGCGGCACTGGACACGGGCATGCGGGGTGTCGTCTGCCAGGGCTTCATTGATTTTTCGGCACCGGACGTAGCGGATTCCCGAAAGAAGGCCCGACTGGCCGAACAATTCCTTTCCCGGTGGCAAAACGGCCACCCCCTGATCAAACCGGCCCTGTTCTGCCATTCCCCCTACACCTGTTCGAGTGAAACCTTGAAGGAAATAAAAAGGGTATCCCTTGACCGGCAGGTTCCCTACCTCATCCATCTCGCCGAAACGAAAGATGAAGTCGGCATGATCAAAGAAAAATATCGCAAGACCCCCGTTCTTTATCTTGACGATCTGGGGGTTCTCGATGCCGGCACGATCGCCGTGCACTGCAACTGGCTTACCGATGTGGAAATCGAACTGCTTGCCTGCCGCGGGGTCAAGATCTCCCATTGTCCTGAAAGCAACATGAAACTCGCCGCCGGCATGGCGCCCGTTCCGAAACTCCTCCGTCGAGGGATCACCGTCGGACTGGGCACGGACGGCACCGCGAGCAACAATAACCTCGACCTCTTCCGCGAAATGAGCATGGCCGCCCGCATTCACAAGGTGATCGAGTCGGACCCGACGGTCATGGATGCCGGAACGGTCCTGCGTATGGGCACCATCGACGGGGCAAGGCTCCTGGGTCTCGACCGTCAGATCGGGACCGTGGAAGTGGGAAAAGCGGCCGACCTGATCCTGGTCGATCTGAACCAGCCACACCTGACCCCCCTTTATCGATGCCCCTCGCAGCTGGTCTACGCCGCATCCGGCTCCGACGTGGCAACGGTCATCATCGATGGAAAACTCGTTCTGCACAACAGGACGTTTGTCCACATCGATTTGCAGAACATCATGGAAACCGTCAGGGACATGGGGAACCTCATCTCCCGCGAGTTACCCGCTTGACGGTCGGCTTATGGGTATATTCACGGGAAGATCGGGATCATGTTCTTCGGAATCATCTTTTTTGCCCCGTGTTATTGACAAACCGGGAGGGAATCGCTATCTTCCGAATCAGCTCATACTTTCGGTTTGCATGAATACATCCGCTTTGTAGAGGAAAAAAAAGAATGAAAAACCCGAACTCCCTGCTCAATACCTACAGATGTAAGAAATACGGTCATCTCATAGAAGAAGTCTGCCAGGACACAACCTGCGAATGGCGCATCAAGAGCGAGAATTTCCTGAACTGCACCTGGATTGCCTGTATTTACGGCCCGTTTACACTGGAAGAAGTAGGGGAAATGATGGGGGTCACCCGGGAAAGAATCCGTCAGATCGAGGCCAAGGCCCTGAAAAAGCTCCAGCACAAGAAAAGGCGGGATCAGCTCAGAGACTTCGCCCTGTCCAACGAATGGGATGTTTAATCGCCGGTTCGACGCCTCCTTTTTCTCATTTCCTCCGAAATAAGAAACTCCCGCATGTACGTTTTTCTTTCGGGCCTCGAAAACAGGAAGGTGCTTAATTCAAACTCCAGGGAAAGGGCCGCTCCAACCTCCAGGTGAGGCACCATGGACGACACCTTCTTCACCACCTCCGTGGCTTTCGCCGACCGTCTGGAAATCTCCCTGGCCATGCTCTCCACTTCCATCAACAGCTTTTCGGGAACCACGACCTTGTTCACCAAACCGATTCTCAAAGCCTCGTTGGCGGGAATGGGCTCGCCTAAGAGGGCGATTTCCTTGGCCTTGGCCATTCCGACCAGACGCCGGATGGGATTGAACAGGGGATTCAGCCCGAGCCTCAGTTCCGGGTGGCCGAATATGGCGTTTTCGGAAGCCACGATCAGGTCGCAAACGACGGCCAGATTGAAACCGCCGCCGAGGGCAATGCCTCCGACCGCGGCAATGACCGGTTTCGGGAAAAGGCTGATCCGCCGCAGGCACACGAAAATCGACCGGAAATACGCTTCGATCTCACTGTCCGGCAGGGCGGACATCTCCTTGATATCTCCCCCGGCGGAAAAGACGAAATCTCCTCCCGTCAGGATAATGGTTTTTACGGACGGATCCCCCTCGAGTTGGGTAAAGCAGTCGGTCAACTCCAACCGCATGTCCTTCGACAGGGCGTTGAGCTCCCCCGGACGGTTCATCGTGATGATGACATAGCCTTCCTCTCTATATTCGAGCAGGATCGTTTTATACGTCGTCATGATTCAATAATCCTTTCCTGACCTCCAGGGCCATTTTGAAAAAAGGAACCCTCTGCGGAGGTACCTGCACCAGCCGGCCGTTCTGCGGATTCTTTGCCGTCTTTTCCCTCCTGCTGCGAACGGAAAAGACACCGAATCCTCTGATTTCGATCCGTTCCCCCCTTTTCAGGGCATCCGTCATCATCTCAAACAGGCTGTTGCAGGCGACCGCGATATCCTTCGCCGGATATATCCGGAAACGGCCCTGCACGGTCTTGATCAATTCATTTTTCGTCATCGTCCGACCTCCAGCCCGGGAAGATAGAGGAAATTCAACCCCTCCGACCTTTGCTTTTCCTGAACAAGAGCTTTCTTGACGGACACGGCCATGCTTTCAACCAGTAAATCAAGGAACAGGGGCCTCTCCTTGGCAGGATAGACCACTTCCGGCTCTCCTTTTATCCCGGCCAGCTTTCCCGCAAGGCGGACGGCATACTTCTGGTTGCCCAGAAAATCAACAAGACCTGCCTGGAGGGCCTGCCTGCCGGTCAGGATGCGTCCGTCGGCAATCCGTATGACGCTCTCCCGGGACATCTTTCTCCGTTGGGAAACGGTGTCCACGAGTTGCTCATAGACGTCGTCAACCAGACGGCGGATCAGGGTCTTTTCCTCATCCGTCATATCCCGGACAGGGGAGCCGATGTCCTTGAATTTCCCGCTCTTGATGACGGAAGACGTCACGCCGACCTTGCGCATCAGTTCCTGCACGTTGGCAAAATGCATAATGGCCGAAATGCTGCCGGTAATCGTCCCGGGATTCGCCACGATTTTTTCGGCGCCGCATGCAAGCAGGTATCCTCCCGACGCTGCAACGGATCCCATGGAAGCCACGACTTTCTTTTTTTTGCCGGCCTCCAGGATCGTGTCATAAATTTCCTGT
>JAGVTI010000101.1 GCA_019136935.1 Deltaproteobacteria bacterium | reverse complement strand
GAAACGAAGAACTCAGCAAGAACTATGAACCCCGGCAGGCGGAAGAGCGCTGGTACGCATACTGGCTGGAAAACCACTTCTTCCATGCGGAAGATAAAAGCGAAAAAACCCCGTTTGCCATCGTCATCCCGCCGCCCAACGTGACGGGAATTTTGCATATGGGGCACGCCCTGAACAACACCCTGCAGGACATCATCATTCGCTACAAGAGAATGCAGGGGTTCAACGCCCTGTGGATGCCGGGAACGGATCACGCGGGAATCGCGACGCAGAATGTCGTCGAACAGGAGTTGGCCAGGGAAGGCATTTCGAGGCACGACCTGGGAAGAGAAAAATTCATCGAACGCGTCTGGGAGTGGCGCAGCAAATACGGCGGCGCCATCATCAACCAGCTGAAGCGTCTCGGCAGTTCCTGCGACTGGGAACGGGAACGCTTTACCATGGACGAGGGCCTGAGCAAGGCCGTCCGGGAGGTTTTCGTGAGGCTTTACGATGACGGGCTGATCTACCAGGGAGATTATATCGTCAACTGGTGCCCCCGGTGTCATACGGCCATCTCGGATCTGGAAGTCGAATATCACCAGGAAGGGAGCAACCTCTGGAATATCCGTTACCCCTATGCCGACGGAAGCGGCGACATCATCGTCGCCACGACGCGTCCCGAGACGATGCTGGGGGACACGGCGGTGGCCGTCAATCCGAACGACGACCGGTATCATGACAAAATCGGCAAGGAAGTGATCCTTCCCCTGGTCAACCGCAGGATTCCGGTGATCGCCGATGACTACGTCACCATGGAATTCGGTTCCGGCGCCGTCAAGATCACGCCGTCATCGGACCCGAACGACTTCGCCATGGCCGGGCGGCATAACCTGGAAATCATCCCGATCATGGACGGCAACGCCGTGATCAACGCCAACGGCGGTCCCTATTGCGGCCAGGATCGTTATACCTGCCGCGAGAACATCGTCCGGGATCTGGAAGAACAGGGTTACCTGGTGGGAATCGAACCCTACGCCCACAACGTCGGGAAATGCTATCGTTGCAAGACCGATATCGAGCCGACCGTTTCCAAGCAGTGGTTCGTGAAGGTGGAACCCCTGGCGAAAGAGGCCGTTGCCGCCGTCGTCAAGGGAAACACGCGCATCGTCCCCTCCACCTGGGAAGCGACGTATTTCGAATGGATGACCAATATCCGGGACTGGTGCATTTCACGCCAGATCTGGTGGGGGCACCGCATTCCCGTCTGGTACTGCGACAGCTGCGGCAAGGTCATCGTAGTCCTCGATACCTGGTTCAGTTCCGCCCTCTGGCCTTTTTCCACCCTGGGGTGGCCGGAAGAGACGGATGCCCTGAAAACGTTCTATCCCACCTCCCTGCTGGTCACGGGATTCGATATCCTCTTCTTCTGGGTTGCCCGGATGATGATGATGGGGCTGTACAATATGAAGGAAGTTCCCTTCCGGGACGTTTACCTTCATGCCCTGGTGCGGGATGAAAAAGGGGAAAAGATGAGCAAGTCGAAGGGAAACAGCATCGATCCCCTGCAGATGATCGATCAATACGGGGCCGACGCCTTCCGCTTCACCCTGGCCGCCTTCACGGCCCAGGGCCGGGATGTCCGCATGTCGGAAGAGCGGATCGAGGGTTACAAGTTCTTCATCAACAAGATCTGGAACGCCACGCGCTTCACCATGATGAACCTGGAGGGCTTTGCCGGGAAAGACGAAGAGCCGGCGGAAGGAAGCGGAATGCTTCCGGATCGATGGATCCGCGCACGCCTGAATCGGTCCATAGAGGAGATCACCCGTCATCTCGACGAGTATCGCTTCAACGATGCCGCCGCCGGTATCTACCAGTTTGTCTGGCATGAGTTCTGCGACTGGTATCTGGAGCTGATCAAACCCGTTCTTTATGGAAAGGAAGAACAGGGGAAGCGGGATGACGTGCTCCGGACCCTTTACATGGTCCTGAAGAAATCGTTGCAAATGCTTCATCCCTTCATGCCGTTCCTCACGGAAGAGATCTGGCAGAAATGCGTCCGTGACGGGACATCGATCATGGTCAGCCCCTTTCCGAAAACCGCGGCCTCCTACCAGGATCTGTCGGCGGAAAAGGAGATGTCGCTTCTCATGGAGGTGATCACGAAAATCCGGAATATCCGGGGTGAGATGAACGTTCCCCCGTCCAGGAAGATCACGGTGACCATTTCGGCACCCGATCCGGGCGTGAAAGCCCTGATGAGCCGGGACCGCCATTATGTCGTCAATCTGGCCAACCTGGAGCAACTGACCATCGCCGGCGATATGGAGGAGCCGAAGGGCGTGGCGACGGGCGTGGTCGCGTCGATGCGCATCTTCGTCTTCCTGGAAGGCGTGGTGGATATTTCGGCGGAGAAGGAGCGCCTGAAGAAAGAAATGGCCAAAATCGAGAAAGACTTGAAAATGGTTTCGAAGAAACTTGCCAACCAGGATTTTCTGCAGAAAGCGGCGCCCCAGATCATCGAAAAGGAAGAGCTGAAATTTAAGGGATTGCGTGATAAATTCGGTATTATCGAAGGACTGTATAAGAAGTTCGAAGAGATCAGGGAATAAATGCTGAAACACAAAGAAAACGGGAGCCGTTTCGGAAAACGATGATAAGCCCGAAAGTCAGAAGACTGATCGAGGAAGCCCTCGACGAAGACCTGGGATGGGGAGATGTCACGACCTCCTCGATTCTTCATGGAGGGGAGAAAGGCACCGCCGTGGCGGTCGCGAAGTCTCCCCTCGTCGTCGCGGGCCTGGATATCTTTGAGGCGGTTTTCCACTGCAGCGATGGATCTTTAACGGTGGTAAGATGCAGGCGGGACGGCGACCGGGCGGATGCGGGCGAGGCGATTGCCGAAATCACGGGTGACCTGGGCAATATCCTCCGGGCGGAGCGCGTGGCTTTGAACATCTTTCAGCGTATGTGCGGCATTGCCACCGAGACGAGGCGTTATGTCGAAGCCGTTACGGGGGCGAAAGCGAGGATCGCCGACACGCGGAAGACCCTGCCGGGATTCCGGATCCTCGACAAATACGCCGTGTCCGTCGGCGGCGGGTTCAACCATCGTTTCGGATTGAGCGACGGCGTTCTAATCAAGGACAATCATATCGACGCCGCCGGAGGGATCACCGAGGCCCTGAAGCGGTGCCGGGCAAAAATTCATCATCTCCTGAAAATAGAGGTGGAATGCCGGAACGTCGAGGATGTTCGGGAGGCCCTTGAGTGTGGGGCGGATGTCCTGCTTCTGGATAACATGTCA
>JAGVTI010000289.1 GCA_019136935.1 Deltaproteobacteria bacterium | reverse complement strand
ACGAATCGCGGGGCGGTTCCGTCATGTACGAAGGTTTCCATCTCGGCAGGGGATCGATTTTCCCGCCCCACCGTTTGCGGATATCCGTGGTCGCGACCAGGCCGGAGTAAAATTCGATTTTTCCCGACGGCGTCAGGAAGGCCTCGCTTCCGTCTTCGATCGTGTTTTTGAACGCATGGAAGGGTTCATCGATGGGCACGCGGATAACCGGGTTTTTCAGGAATTCCTCCCATGGTTTCAGTTCGATGCCCGCCGCTTTCAGGGCGCCGTCTTCGTCTTTGATCCATTTTTCGTAGGCGGTGCGGTAGAGTTTCTCGACTTCTTCATCCCATTTGTCCCAGGGGACATCCTTCAGTTTCGGATTGTATTTCTCGCCGATGCCGAGTTGATTGGCCACCTGCGTCCAGAACCACTCGACCGGGCGGATTTCGCCGGGGGGATTCATGGCTTTTCCACAGTAGAACATGTAGTTGTTCATGCCTCCGGGACCCGTTCTGAAGCGTTTTGCATCCAGATGGAACGGATCGGTCGATTCGAGCTGATGAATCGGGGCGGGCAGGACGATGTCCATGAACTGGACGGTCGGCGAGTTGATATGCCAGCCCAGGCCGCAGGTGAAATGCAGCATGGAGGCGGCCTTTAAACGTTTGTTCAGATCCTGCAGGTTATTCAGCCAGTTGTTTCCGAAGAAGACAAACTGGATATTGGGTAAAGGCGAGCCGGCCGGACATCCGATCGCATGGCGATACTCGTCTTCGGTGATTTCACCGGCGTCGTATTTCGGACGCAGGGTAACCGTTTCGGCCAGTTTGTTGTTCACCATGCATACGTTCGGTGTAAATTCGCGGGGCGCCCGGTTGAATTCGGCGTTGACATCCGGTAACGAGGGAAAATGAGTCGGCGTGACGAGGACCGACCCGCTTTCGCATCCGCCGGGCCGGGCGATGTTGCCGGTCATGGCCTGCAGCAGCATGGCGGTCGTGGCTGCATATTCCCCGTAATGACGCTTGGATACGCTGTAGTGACATTGCAGGTGTACGGGCGGGCTGGTTGCGTACAGGCGGGCAAAAGCCCGGATCGTTTCGGCCGGCACCGCGCAGATCTTTTCCGCCCATTCCGGTGATTTCACTTCACCGTCTTCGTCGCCCATCAGGTAACGCCGGAATTTTTCGAAACCTGCAGGTTCGACGAACCGCTCCACGAACGCCTTGTCCCACAGTTCCTCCTCATAAATGACCTGGGCGACCGCGAGCATCATGGCGTGGTCGGTTCCGGGACGGATGGGAATCCACTGATCGGCCAGGACTTCGGCGCTCAGCGTGTATCGCGGTTCGATCACGATAATTTTTGCGCCCCGTTCCCTGGCCATCTTCAGGTAATACGAAACGGATCCGTGCCATCCCACCAGGGGATCCCATCCCCACAGGACGATCAATTTCGAATTGAACAGGTCCGGTGCCTCATAGCCGACCAGGGACTTGCCCTGACCTGCGAACACGTTTTTCGCCGGTTCGTATCCGAGATGCGCCTTTTCCCCGGCCAGGGTCCCGGAAACGGAGTGATCGGACCAGGAAGCGATGGCCCCTTTGAAATAAGGACTCAGGGGGAAACTGGAGAACTCGAAGAAGGTCAGGTGCGTGTGGAGAATGCTGTTTTCTCCGTACAAGTCCACCGTTTCCCTGATTTTCGAGGCGATGGTGTCGATGGCTTCTTCCCAGCTTATTTCGACAAAATGCCCGTTTCCATGTCCCCTGCCGCCGACGCGCTTCAAGGGCTTGGTAATGCGGGTGGGGGCGTAAACCTCGGCTTTCCAGGAATGTCCCATCACGCACGGTCTCTGTTGGACCATGCCCTGGGCGAGCTGCTGTTTTGTCAGGTAGGCATCTTCACGTCCGCAATTGGGATTGATGCTGTCGTCCGTTTCGATGGCCGTCAGCTTGCCGTTTTTCGTCCTGACTTTCAGGATGCAGTTGGCATCCCAGCATCCGTTTTGAGTACAGCAGGTATAC
>JAGVTI010000262.1 GCA_019136935.1 Deltaproteobacteria bacterium | reverse complement strand
CGGTAAAAGCACCCTGCTCAAAGTCCTGCTTGGCCTGTTGAAGCCTCTGGAAGGAAGTATTCGCCTGAAAGGACGGGACATCCATCAGACAAACCCCAAGGAGATTGCGCGCCAGATCGCCTATGTCCCCCAGATCCACCGGGGATCGTTTCCGTATAAAGTAATCGACGTCGTTCTCATGGGGAGACTGCCCCATAAGCCTTTTTTCTTTTCCTACAGCGGCAAGGACTTCGATATCGCGCACGAAAAACTGGAGAGGCTGTCCATCCGGCACCTGGCCGATCGGCCCTACACGGAAATCAGCGGCGGGGAGCGGCAATTGACCCTGATCGCCCGGGCCATGACCCAGGGGGCGGAAATATTCATGATGGACGAGCCGGCGACGGGCCTCGATTACGGAAACCAGCTGCGGCTTCTCGAACAGATCATCAGCCTTTCTCATGAAGGTTATACCTTCATCAAATCGACTCACTCGCCGGAACACGCCTTCTGGCTGTCGGATCGGTCCGTGATGATCAAAGACGGCTCAATTATCGGAGACGGCAAAACGGAGAGCATCGTCAACAACGACAGCCTCTTCGATCTCTATCAGGCAAGAGTGACCGTGGTGAAGTTGAACGGTTCCATCCGCGTTTGCGTTCCTCATGCCATCAGCAAGCACACCAGAATGATGGTGTCCGGGGACGAAGAGGAAATCATGTTCCTCCCCCTGACCTTGTGATGGATACCGGGGGATAATCCATGTATCCTTTCTGAAGAGAGTATGGACGTTATCCGGGGTCGTTCGAGATGCGGTTGTAACGGCCGGATGTTCAAAATAATCCATATTTGAAGGAGATGTTTATGGTCGATGCGGAAAGTATTCACAGAACGATTGTCGAGTCTCTGCAGGCCGGTCGAGAGGTGGCCCTGGTGACCATTATCGAGACCAACGGTTCCACGCCGGGAGATGCCGGAAGCCGGATGCTTGTCTTTCCGGATGGGTCCATCGTGGGCACGGTCGGCGGCGGGCGGCTGGAGGCGCTGTGCATCCAGGAAGCACTCTCCGTTCTTTCGCTGGGGCGGAGCAAAAAGATGATTTTCGACCTGCCACCTTCCGATGACGGAATGGCGTGTTCCGGCCGGGTGGAAACCTTTATCGAGGTTTTCAGTGCGAGACTGAAGATCTTCATTATGGGGGCGGGCCATGTGGCGAAAAAGATCGGCGAGGTGGCGTCCTGTGTGGGGATTCCTTACAGCGTGGCCGATGACCGTGTGGAGTTTGCCAACCGCGAGCGGTTTCCTCATGCCGCCGCGGTTTATGCGGACAAGCCCGTTTCGGCGATAGAGAAGGAGGGCATCAACGAACGAACCTACATCATTATCGCTACGCGGGGTCATGAAATGGATGCGGAATGCCTGAAATACGCCTTGAAAACAAAGGCGGTGTACATCGGGATGGTCGGTTCCAGAAACAAGATTCCGGCGATCTACAAAAGGCTGAAGAGAAGCGGGCTCCATCCCGAGAAAGATTCCCGCGTATTTTCTCCCATCGGCCTCGATCTGGGAGGGAAGGACCCGGGGGCGGTCGCCCTGTCCGTCATTGCGGAGGTGATGAAACTCCACCATGAGCGGACGGCCTGCCACCTCAGGACGCCGCCGGAATGAGGGGGAAGCAAAGTCCGGATGATGAAGGTGCTGCGACTTATTGAAACATAGAACCATGACCCACCGGGAAAGAGACGTTATGGCCGCCTTTGTTTCCGTGTTGGGTGCATCCAGGAGTACTCAGAGCGAATTTACCGGAAATATTACAAAATAGGTTTTGGTGACACGAGAGGGAGGATTTTTTTACCTATCGTTATGCACGATTCTATATACCGAAGCCCATGGATAGGGGTTCAGGGAGGGGAGAAATCCGGGGGAAGGGAGGTTGATGGCGGGTAACCGTTAAACATTTTTATTTTAGAAGGAGGAACGAGGTAATGGGAGGTATTTGCAGGAGAGCATTGTCGTTCATGCTGATGCTCGG
>JAGVTI010000166.1 GCA_019136935.1 Deltaproteobacteria bacterium | reverse complement strand
GGGGTGTCATGATCCGTCCCCTGGGTGATATCATCGTTCTCATGCCGCCTCTGGCCATGTCGATCGAGGAACTGGACAGGCTGTGCGAAGCGACCTACGAGTCGATCCGGGTCGTGACGGAAAAAGCATAAAGAAAATCCATGGAACTTCTGGAAACGGTACGGGAGGGAATATTCCGCTTCGATCCCCGGGATGGGATCTACCGGGATCATTTCCCCGGCTACCCCGTCGTTCCGGGGAGTCTCATCATCCAGGCCTTTCTGGGTGTGGCCGGTTCGGCCCGGGAGATCGAGGAATTCCGGTTCCGGTCGTTTGTATCTCCCGGCATTTACCATTATCGTATGACATTCCGGGGTGACCGTTGGGACTGCCTGCTTCTCCGGGAAGACCGGATTCTGGTCAGGGGAAAATTGAAGGGATGAAACGTCACGACGATGAAAAAAAGGGCCTGATCCTGGGCGGAACGTGTGAGCTGGCGTTGTGTCTTGCCCCCATGCTGATCGCAAAGGAAATCGTGCCGGTCCTGACTTTTCGCAGCGAGGAAGGGCAACGGAGGATCGAAGAGAAACTGGCTCCATACGCGGGGCATTACGAAACGGTGCGTCTTGATCTCAATGACACGGCGTCGATCGAAGCCTTCTTCTCCCGGACCTCATCGTCCTGTGATTTTCTGGTCGATTTTGCCCAGAGCGACTACGAAGCCTTCATCGCCGGTGCTGATGAAAGCCGGATTTACAGTTATTTCATGGAAAACGTCGCCGCTCGGGCCGTATTCCTGAAGCACGTTACCCGGGCCATGCTCGGCAGAAGACGGGGTCGTCTCGTCTATGTCTCATCGTCTGCGGCGGAAAGGCCCGCGCCGGGCCAGGGATTTTACAGTGCGGCCAAGCTCGCTTCCGAGGCCCTCTACCGCAATTGCGGCCTGGAGATGGCGGGGAAAGGGATCACCTCCGTCATTCTGCGGGCGGGGTATGTCGAGGCGGGACGGGGACGCATCTTTCTGGAAACGAGGCCGGATGCCGTAAAGCAGGTCCCTATCGGGAGGGCGTTGAAGGCGGGGGAAGTTGCGGAAACAATCCTTTTTTTACTCGGCCCGGCGGCCGAGGGCATCAACGCCACTGTCCTGACCATGGACGGCGGACTGTGTGCGGGGAAAATCGGGTTGTTGAAGGCATAACAAAAGCGCGGCGGCAAGGGTGGTTTGGAGACAATGCGGATGGCCTGCAATGGGCCGGGCCTCGCAGACAGGCCACGATACGGAATCAAAGAGAAAAAGCATTCATCTTATTGAGCGAAAGGCATACATGGACATCATCGACACATTGCGGGAACTGATTACGGACATCATGGATGTGGAAGGAGAGACCATCACGGAGGAAACCTACCTGGTACGCGACCTGGGGGCGGAGTCCATTGACCTGCTGGAGCTGTCCGTTTCCATCAATCATGCGTTTCAGATCACGGTGAAGGACGACGAACTCTATCTGAGAAATTTCCGGCTCTACATCGTGGAGGCTGAGCGTCTGGGAAAAGAGCCGGTTTCGTACCTTGCCGAACGTTTTCCTTTCCTCGCAACCGGCAGAATTGCCGAAATCCTTGCAGACCTGGAGGTCGGACCGGCCATCAAGATCAAGGATCTTGTCCGTTATATCGTTTACCGGCGGGAAGACTGAAAACGGGAAGAGGTCAGCTGATGAATCACTTTGACGAACTCGTCACCCGGCGCAGAAGCATCCGGAAATACCAGCCCGAGATTCCGCCGGACGACATGATCGGGAAGATGGTCCAGGCGGCCCTGGTGGCGCCGTCGCCGTCGAACACGCAGCCTATCCGCTTCATCCGCCTCAAATCGTCCCATTTCAGGGACCGGATTCATGAGGGCATGGCCGAGGAACAACAGCGGCTCATGAAGGTCGCGGAAGAAGCGGGCCGCCCGAAATGGATGAAAAACAGGATCAAGTTCTACAACCGCTACATGGCGTTCATCTTCGACGCGCCGGTCCTGATGGCGGT
>JAGVTI010000168.1 GCA_019136935.1 Deltaproteobacteria bacterium | reverse complement strand
TCGGTGATCCCGTCCCCTCCTTTTGCGCGCACTTTTTTCGGGAAATTCCCACTTCTGTGTGAATTGTGACGGTTCCGATCAAATTCAGGATTGACCCTTCCCTCCTGATAGCGTAAATCATGACTCTCTCAGAAATCGTGGTTGCAAGAGATTCTTTTGGAGTGTTTTGAATGAAAATCGGACTCGTATGCAGGTATTTCCTCGCCACCAAGGGTGGACTGGAAAGATATACCCTGGCCCTCAGTGCCGAACTGGCGCGACGGGGACACGAGGTCCACGTCTTTGCCAATAAGGGGGAGGGGGCACCGGATATTCAACTGCATCCTGTACCGCTTTTTCCCCTGACGTCGCCCGGGAAAAACCTTTCTTTCGCCTGCATGGCCTCCCGGCGGATATCCGGATTCCGGTTGGACGTGGTACACAGCATGGAACGGATCTGGGATCAGGACATCTTTCGCGCATCGGATGGAATCAATCCGGTCCAGATGGAACTGCGTTACCCCAATCCCTTCGTGAGAGGTTTCAAGGCCGTAACACCCAGGAGGCAAGTCCTGAGCCGGCTTGAAAACAGGATTTTCCGTAACAACGGCGCCCGGTTCATCATGACCAATTCGAACCTCGTAAAGGATCAGATACGCCGTTACTACGGCGTATCATCGGACAGAATCCGCGTCATCTACAACAGCGTGGATCATCAGCGGTTCAACCGATCCGTGAAAGACCGATATCGGAGAGAGGTACGAACACGATACGGCATCGATGAAAGCGACCTGCTGATTTTCTTTGTGGGAAACGGATTCCAGCTGAAAGGTCTCCCCATCCTGCTGGAAGCATTGGCCGGATTGCAAAACAGGAAAATAAAACTGGTGGTTGCGGGCAACGATCCGATCGCCTCCCATCAGCGATGGGCACAAAGAAACGGCATCGGTAATGACACGATCTTTCTGGGATATCAGACAGGCCTTGAACGGTTTTATGGCGCCGCCGATTTGTTCATCCTGCCGACGCGGTACGACCCCTTCGCCAACGTCTGCCTGGAGTCGATGGCCTGCGGCACCCCGGTCATCACCACCCGGATGAACGGCGTATCCGAAATCATCGAAAATGGCCGTGACGGGTTCGTGTTGAATAACCGGGATGCGCGAGAACTGACCTCCCGTATCCTGGATTTTCTAAGGCTTTCCGATAGATCGGCGATGGGGGAGCGGGCGGCGGAAAAGGCGCAATCCTTCACCATGGAAAAACATATGCAGCACCTGACAGATCTTTATACCCTGGTTCGCGAGGAAAAGAGGCAATGACCGTCGGCGCCGGCAAAATCGAACTTGTGAGACGTCCCGACATGCTCGTGAACCGGGATTATGTTGCCTTGCTGGAATCCTGCAACCTCCTCGATTTCGATTCCCTGTACCATTTCCGGAACGGCACGACGGTAAAACAGATCCGGGATCGCAGCATCATCCGCATGGACGTGCACACAGGAACCGGAAACAGGATTTTCTATCTGAAACGCCACACCGCAGCCAGGCCCGGCCTCTGGGACAGGCTCGGCAACTTCTTTTCGGGGAAACGCCCCTCTCCGGGGATGTTCGAATTTGAAAACATCTGCGATTTCCGCAATTCAGGCATCCCGACCGTGGCACCGGTCGCCGCCGGCGAGCGGAAAACCGGCTTCTGCCGTTACGAATCATTTCTTATCACGGAGAGCTTCGAACCTTATCTTTCCCTGGAACACCTGATATACAACCTTCCGGATCGCCTGAAAGGGCCGGAAGGAGAAAAACGGAAAGAAGAGCTGGTCAAGGCCGTCGCCCGTCTGGCCAGGCAGATGCACGATCGGGGATTCAATCACCGCGATTTCAACGCCACCCATGTCCTGGTCGGCCCTGAGAATCAAAACGGGAATTGCCCCCTGGCCCTGTTCGACCTTCAAAGAATGGACCGGAAAAAATGGCTGAAAACAAAGTGGTTCATCAAAATTCTGGCGGAACTGAGTTTCAGCATGCCGGAACCTCTT
>JAGVTI010000274.1 GCA_019136935.1 Deltaproteobacteria bacterium | reverse complement strand
CCCAAAGTGCCTTATCGGTAAATGATTGTCAAATCATATCAACCAGACGGGAAGACATTCCAGAAATCTAATCCGGACAAGATAACTTTCTCGAAGCCGGTATTCATCCGGAATACCGGCATATTCAGGATCCGTCTCCATCCATTGTTCATGGTTTACCGAAATCAGAATGTCGGATGAAAAAAATCTTGCATTTCCCCTTCCGGTTTAGTACGTTTCTGCCCGCAGAAACAGGAGGAGGTGAGGCGTTATGGATGCAAAGAAAGAATTAATCAATATATTCGCTGAGATAACGGACGTCACGCAGATGGAGGTGTTTTTGGGGGAAATTTTCACTCCCAGGGAAATGGCGGATATCCATATGCGCTGGCAACTTCTCAAGGAACTGCACGAAGGAAGAACCCAGAGAAGCATCGCCGCACGTCACAGACTGAGCCTCTGTAAAATTACCAGGGGCTCGAAAGTTCTCAAGGCGGAGAACTCCCTGGTCAGGAATATTCTCGACAAGTTGAAGGAAAGGAAGGGAAATGAATTCACAAACCAAAACGATTGAAATGCCCAATGCGGAGGGACGCTTCGGGGAATATGGCGGGCGGTATGTGCCGCCGCAGCTGGAAACCATCCTGGAAGAAATTACGATCGCGTACAATGCCCTGAAAAATGACGAAGGCTTCAAGAAAGAGCTTCACGCCTTGTATAAAGATTACGTCGGGCGTCCGAGTCCTGTTTCTTATGCTCAGAATCTATCCGATAAACTCGGAGGCGCCCGGATCTACCTGAAGCGGGAGGATTTGAACCACACGGGAGCCCATAAGATTAACCACTGTCTCGGAGAGGTGCTCCTGGCTAAAAAAATGGGCAAAAAGAAAGTGATTGCGGAAACCGGGGCGGGGCAGCACGGTGTTGCCCTGGCTACGGCGGCGACCCTGCTCGGCCTGGAATGCGATATCTACATGGGAGAGGTGGATATCGCCAAGGAAAAGCCGAATGTCGTTCGAATGAAAATCCTCGGCGCGAAATTGATTCCCGTAACCAAAGGGGCCAAGACGCTCAAAGAGGCCGTCGACGATGCCTTTGAAGCCTATCTGAAAGATCCCGTAACCCAGTTGTACGCCATCGGTTCCGTGGTTGGTCCCCATCCCTTTCCGATGATGGTTCGTGATTTTCAGCAGATCGTCGGCATGGAGGCAAGAGAGCAGTTCAAAGAGAAGACGGGTAAGCTTCCTGATAACCTCGTGGCCTGCGTTGGCGGGGGATCGAACGCCATGGGGCTTTTTACGGCCTTTCTGGAGGACCGGGGAGTCAACCTCTACGGTGTCGAACCCGCCGGGTTGGGCTTGCAGGCCGGGGGACATGCGGCAACCCTGACCATGGGTACGCCGGGCATCCTGCACGGGTTCAAATCCTATCTGCTCCAGGACGAAGAAGGGGAACCCCTGAATGTTTATTCCGTGGCCAGCGGTCTGGACTATCCCGGCGTCGGACCCCAGCACAGCCTGCTCAAGGATATCGGCCGCGTCAACTATGTGACCATCGGTGACCGGGAGGCGATTGACGCCTTTTTCGAACTTTCGCGGACCGAAGGGATCATTCCCGCCCTGGAAAGCGCCCATGCCGTTGCTTATGCAATGAAGTTGGCCAAGGAACTTGGGAAGGAAGAAACCATCCTGGTCAACCTTTCCGGGCGGGGCGACAAGGATGTGGATTTTGTCGTGGCGAAGTATGGGAAGGACTATGGGGTCGTGATGTAAGGGGTAAGGGCCGGCCGGATTGGGCGGGTAACGATAAAATAAAAAGATTTGAAAAGGGGCGATGGTATCCGGGTTGCGAAAAACCGGACCGCCTCTTTTTTCATTTCCGGCTGTTTGTGAAAAAGGCTCCTTTCTTTTTTCCCCTGAGCCGTCTATATTGAATCCACAAAGAAAAAGGGAACCCGCCATGGAACAGACGATCCGATGCGGATATTGTTTCTGCAATGAAAAGGGTCCAGGATAGGAAAATACCTGCGATGACCGGCTTTTTCAACTCCGGGGAATGTTCTGCGGTCTGGTTATGCCTGCAGCGGTTGGTCAAAACGGGCTTTGCACTGCAGGCTGGTTCCTTGGCGGATCTATGCCGTTAAGTTTTTCGACGGAATCAGAAACAGGGGCTTGCAGGCCCTCATCTGATATTGCATCGTGAAGAAGGAGGAGTGGATATGGCGACAGTGATGCCGGAAGGGGAGGCAATCAGGAAGGCGGTAAAATGGATTTCGGCGAAACACGACGAACATCCGGATGTTTCTTTGAACAAGCTGATCAACGAGGCGGTGATCAAATTCGATCTGTCACCGTTGGATTCGGAATTTCTCCACGGATTTTTCAAGAAGAGCTAGTCCCGTCTTTTAAAGACGGGCAGCCGGATGTTATCCTGGAGAACAGGGGTTTTGTCCTGTTCTCCAGGATAAAGTATCGATGCGGAGAGCCCAACGGATTGGGCCCGAATGAATCCGTTGATCCTTCTCAACCCCGGCGCTGCGTGCTGTTTAGGGGCCTGCCGGCCGTCGAGCCGGACTCTCGGCCGTCCAGGTTGTTTTTGCGACGGATCCGGTCAAGGAATTGAGATGGCAAGCAGGATGGTTCCTGCATACAACATGGGAGAACAAATAAGGCAATTTACCGGGGCATCGAAACTCCTTGTCTTGGGGATCAGGAGAAGGATCCTTGGCCAACGCATCCCCCTTTTAGCCAGTTTCAAGCTCTCTTACCGCTGTAACCTCGCCTGCCTGGCTTGTCCTTTTCACCGGCGGTCGCGGGAAGAAAACGCCCATATGTCCTGGGAGACAGCGATCAAAGCGCTGGACACCCTGCATCGCCGAGGAACCCAGATTGTTGTTTTCGAGGGGGGCGAGCCTTTTCTCTGGGAGGATGGGGATCATTCTCTACACGATCTGATTGGCTACGCGAAACGGTATTTTCTTCGGATTGCCGTGACGACTAACGGAACCTTTCCCCTGGACTGTTCTGCAGATGCGGTCTGGGTCAGCCTGGATGGATTACGGGAAACGCATGACCGGCTTCGGAGCGGATCTTTTTCCCGGATTCTGAAAAATCTCCGGTCGGCGACGCACCCCCGGATTATGGTCCATTATACGATGAACCGGGAAAACTGGCGGGAACTGACTCCCCTTTGCACATTCCTAAAGACGATTCCGGCGGTGAAAGGGGTTACCGTCCAGCTGTTTTATCCTTATGATCAGGGTGAAACGCCGTTGGCCCTGAAGCGATGGGAAAGGAAACTGGCTCTGGAAAACGCGATCCGTTTGAAAAAAACCTTTCCCCTGATCAATTCTACAGGCGTCCTGCGGCGCATGATCGACAATACCTGGTCGTGCCGGGACGATCTGCTGATCAATGTCGATCCCGACGGTACGATTACCCAGGGATGTTATGTTAAAAGCCGGGGAGAAATTCACTGCCGGGAATGCGGCTTCACTCCCGTAGCCGAAGCGTCCGGGGCGCTGAACCTCAGGCCGGGGTCCCTGCTGGCCGGCTGGAGGGCCTATCTTGCCTGATATCGGCGCCGACACCGTTGGGGTAGAGATGCCTGGATGACCGGAATTTCTTTACGGCGGTCATGGTTATAACGGATGCTCACCCGGTCAGACCGGTTTACGGATATCCATGCCGTTTTGAATGGCCAGCTTGTAGGCTTCCCTTTTTAAGACGATTCCCAGGATAAAAATGCCGACGGAGAGGACCAGGGCCCCGATGAACCAGGGAAACAGACCGGCGGTGCCGGTTTGCGTGTAGATCCAGAACAGAGCCGGAATGGACAGCATGGTCAGGGTCAGCCCCGCATGATACAAGCGGTCACCGGCGATCCAGAACAGGGCCGCCCGGGGATTTTTACGCTTCATTTTTTCATAGATGGGGTAATCAGGGGAATGACTGATCGGTTTTTTCGCTTTACTCAAAACGGACTTGCCTCCTTTGCGTCCTCTTGGGTTGTTTCCCGTATACCTGTTTATCCTTCGGATTGCCACAGCAAAGAGAATCGACCGGATCCTCCTATCACAGAAACACCGGGTTTGTTCCGGAAAGTCCCGGAATCGGCCTGCCGGCCACGATGATCCCTTTTTTGGTTGCAATCTGATCCTGCTTTCGGTATTTCCATAGTATCCGTTGTCTGTTGATGCAGCGTTTCCCGTTCATTCGATTTTGCCTGAGGTATTTGAGGAATCTTTTGGACTCCCTGATTCGGTCACTTTTGAAAGGAGTGCCGGCATGGCAGATGGTTCCATAAAGAGGACGATGATCGGTCCATTGCGGGTTTTATCCCTGTGGCGGCGGTCCATTGCGTTCCTGGAGGATACCGGGAAGCATTCTTGCTCAAACCTTTTCACGGCCGGCCGGGGATTGCTGTCTGCCGTGTCAACCCGGGGGGAAGATGTTTTGCTTCCCTTTGTAAACATTTCCATTCGCAGGCGCTCCGCTCCTTTATCTGTAAACAACAACCATTTTTCATAAAAAGGTGAATGCGATGAAGAAGCCCCACCCGATTGCAAAGGTTAATCAACCCGGTACACCCATCCCCGCATCCGGGACATTTCCGGTATTCAGTACGTGGGACGGCAGGCTGATCGATCGCCGAGACGGTCGGTCACGCCCGGACAGAGGAACTTGTCCGGACAGGTTCAAGGACCTGCCGTTTCGGGGACTCATGGCTTGGAACGGCATCGTTCTCCGAGAAGAGGACACGGATATTCCTTCCCTGACCTACGCCTACCTGCGGGAAGCGCGGAAAATTTCCTGCGGAGAGTGTTCAGTCTGCATGATCGGCATCGACCGGGTCATGGAGATCTTCCGCAGATTCATGGATGGGAAGGGGACCCGGCAGGATCTCAAAGAGATCGCAGAAATCGCTCATGAAGTGACGGTGAACGGCAAGTGCAACTTCGGCCGATCCGCGGCCCTTGTCCCCGTGGCTGATGCCGTGAAGTGGTTTCGGAGTTCTTTTCTTGCCCTGATCAGAGGTGAGAAGCGTTTATTCAACCACGGCTACGAATCCGCCGTGACGGCTCCCTGTATCGAGGCCTGTCCGGCAGGACTCCCGGTTACGGCCTACATCGAAAAGATCAAGAACTTTCAGTTTCAGGAATCCCTGGCTCTGATTCGTTCGAAATGCATTCTCCCCGGCGTGATCGGCCGGGCCTGCACCCATCCCTGCGAATCCGCCTGCGTTCGCCGGAAGGTGGATGAGACCGTGGCAATCCGCCTCCTGAAAAGGGCGGTCGCCGACCAGGATCTGAAAGAAGGGTGTACGCCTCTTCCTCTGCCCAAGGTGAAAAAAAAGGAAAAAATCTGCATTGTCGGGGCGGGGCCGGCCGGGTTGGCGGCAGCCTATCACCTGCGCCTGATGGGGTATGCCGTGACCATTTTCGATAGCCTCCCGGTGATGGGAGGGATGGCCGCGGTGGGGATTCCCGATTACCGTCTTCCCAAAGACGTCCTCCTTCATGAAACCGGCTTGATCAGAAGAATGGGTGTGGAGGTTCTGCTGAATAGGCGGATCGAGCATTTAAAGTGGGATGAATGGAAGAAAAGGGGATTCAAGGCTTTTTTTCTCTCCATCGGGGCCCACCGGGGAGCGGATATCGGTTTGGCCGGGGAAAACGACATCGTCGAGGGATTCGAACAGGGGATCGATTTTCTGCGGGAAATACAGAAAGGACATTCGGGCATCAAATCTGCTCACAAGGTCTTCATCCTGGGTGGAGGGAACGTCGCCATCGATTGCGCCAGAAGTTGTCTCCGTCTCGGCTGTAACCGCGTCGAAATTCTGTACCGCCGTTCGCGGGCGGAGATGCCGGCCATGCCGGAGGAGATAGAAGCAGCTCTGAAAGAAGGCGTGAAAATACGATACCTTACAGCACCTCTGCGAGTGATCTGTAAATGGGGGCGTATCGAGGGGTTGGAGTGTATCAAGGTAAGGTTGGGCGCACCCGACGCCGGCGGCCGCCGGAAGCCCATCCCCGTCGAGGGTACCAACTTTATCCTGAAGGCGGATCGGGTCATTGCCGCTGTCGGCCAGGAAATCGATATGTCCTTCCTGACGGAAAAGGATAAAAAGCTCCTGTTCCAGGGGGGGAAGATCTTTGTGGATCCTGTTTCGTGCCGGACGAATAAGGAGGGTGTTTTTGCCGGCGGCGATTGTGTTACCGGACCGGCCACGCTTATCGAGGCCCTGGATATGGGCAATCGTGCCGCCCGCAGTATAGACGCCTACTTCCAGGGGAAGGGGTTCGACGAAATGCGGATTTTCGAGGGAATCGATACGGCCTCCCAGCGGGGAGGCGTCTTTTTCCCCGAGCGGCGGGTTGCCGGAGAACCTTCTTTGGAAGGCCGCGGCAGGTTGGACGATTTCGCGGAGATAGAGCGCGGCTTCACCCAGGCGGAGGCGATGGAAGAAGCACGGCGTTGTCTCCGATGTTACCGTTTAATGGTCTGGGAAGTGGAGAAATCCCGGCAGGAAACGACACAGGGGAGGGGAAAATGATTCATATCCAAATTGATGGGCGATCCATGGAGGCGAAGGAGGGAACGACTATCCTGTCACTGGCAGGCAGGCTCCATATCCCGATACCGACCCTTTGCTTTCATGAAAGTCTTTCGCCCTTCGGAGCCTGCCGTCTCTGTACGGTTGAAGTCAAAAGAGGAAAAAAATGGGAGCTGACTACATCCTGCGATACGGCAATCGGACCGGAGATGGTGATCCGGACCGACTCTCCGGCAATCCGGAAAAGCAGGAAAATGGCGGCGGAACTCCTTTATTTTAAATATCCCGGCACAAAGCTGATCAGGGATACGGCGGAAAAGCTTGGCGTCAGGGTGAAGAAATCGCAGGAAAACAGCCGGGATTGTATCCTCTGCGGCATGTGCGTGAGAACCTGCCGGGAGGTGGTGGAAGTCAATGCCCTCCGGTTCGAAGACCGGGGTCCGGACCATCCCGGCGAGCCGCCCCGGATCGGTTATATCGGCGATTCCTGCATTTGCTGCGGAGCCTGCGCCTTTGCCTGTCCAACGGGGTACATCCGGATGGAACCCTATGGGGATGAAAACCGGCGGGTCATCTGGGACCGTGTCTTCGAGATGGCGGCGTGCCGGATCTGCGGGAGGCGTTTTGCTCCCCTGGCGCAATTGGAATATCTGAGCCGTAAGGCCGGCTTGCCCCTTGCGCAGTTCATGACGTGCATCTCCTGCCGGGAGGCGGAAAGCCAGACCAGGATGGTGGATGAAAAAGACTGGATTTCCTGTCATGCATAAGCGCGGATGACGGGGATTACATCACTCCGTACTTTTTCAGTTTCTGATGCAGGGTCCGCCGGGTGATGCCCAGGCGGCGGGCGGCTTCGCTCTTGTTTCCCTGCACGGCATCGAGGGTTTTCAGGATGGTTTGTTTTTCGACTTCCTCCAGGGAAGGGACCCCGTTCTGCAAAGCTCCCGTTCCGGCTTCCTCGCCTCCGTAAGCGGTGGGGGAGAGAGAAGGATCGTGGATCAGGGGCATGTCGTCGACGTCGAGATAATCCGTCCTTGTCAGAACGACCCCCCGTTCCACGGCGTTCATCAGTTCCCGCACGTTTCCCGGCCATTCATGCTTGAGGAGTTGATCCATCGCCCGCGGAGTGAATCCCTTGATGGGTTTACGGTTTTTCTCGGCGAACAGGAGCAGAAAATGCTGGGCCAGCAGGGGGATGTCCTCCCGGCGGTCCCGGAGCGGCGGCACGGTCAGGGCGACAACGTTCAACCGGTAGTAGAGATCTTCACGGAAACGGCCTTCCCGCGTTTCCCGGAGCAGGTCCTTGTTCGTCGCCGTGATCACCCGGACATCCACGGTGATGACCCGATCCGCACCTACCGGGGTGATTTCCCTTTCCTGGAGGGCCCGCAGGAGTTTGACCTGCATGCCCGGCGACATCTCACTGACTTCGTCGAGAAAGAGGGTGCCCCCGTCGGCTTGGCGGAACTTGCCTTCCCGCCGGCGTTCGGCCCCCGTGAAGGCCCCCCTTTCATGGCCGAAAAGCTCCGATTCAAGGAGGGTTTCCGTGATGGCGGCACAATTGATCCGTATGAAAGGGCCTTCCCGGCGTCGGCTGTTGAAGTGAATGGCGGCGGCAATGACTTCCTTCCCCGTTCCCGATTCCCCGGTAATGAGAACGGTCGCATCGGACGTGGCGATGTGGGCGACCGTGTCCAGCAGAGAGGTCATGACGGCGCTGCGACCGATGATGTCCCGGCGATCGAACCGGTTTGAGAGGCTGTCCTTCAAAATGCGATTTTCCTTTTTGAGGTTGGCGTGATCCATGGCCCGCTTCATCGTGATTTTCAATTCGTCGAAGTCCAGCGGTTTCGTAAGATAATCGTAAGCACCTCCCTTCAATGCTTCGACGGCGGTTTCCACGGAGGCGAAAGCGGTCATGATGATGATGGGGATCACGGGATTGTAAGCCTTGATTTTTTCAAGGGCCTCCAGGCCGGAAACGTTGATCATGCGGATATCCATGAGGATCAGATCGAACGCCTGTGAGTGGACCCGCTCAATCGCTTCACTGCCGTCCGAGGCTTCGGTGATGTCGTATCCCCATCCTGCCAGAAGCGCCCGGAGCATGGTGCGATGTGCCCGGTCGTCGTCGCAGATTAAAACGGTATTTTTCATGAAACTCTTTCCTTTCTCGTCAGCTTGATTCCGATGGTTTCTCGACGGGAAGAAGGAGGGTGACGGTTGTGCCTTTCCCTTCCTCGCTGGTGATGTCGATACGGCCGTCGTGTGCTTCGATGATCCGGTGGACGATGGCCAGGCCGAGTCCGGTCCCGGATGATTTGGTTGTAAAATAGGGATCATAGACGTGGGGCAGATCCTTTTTGTGGATTCCCCGGCCCGTATCCGATACGGAGATTTGTGCCGCCCCGTTTCCCGAGGACGACAGAGAAACCTTGAGGGTGCCGCCCGGCGCCATGGCATCGAAGGCATTCAGGTACAGGTTGAGCAGAACCTGCGCCATCCTGTCCTCGTCGATCGAGGCGGACAGTTTGTTCTCCGGCAGATCTTTTTCGATGAGGATATTCTTTGCCGTTGCCTGGGATTGGATCATTTTTAATGTGTGGTCAATCAGCGTGGACAGGGAAC
>JAGVTI010000122.1 GCA_019136935.1 Deltaproteobacteria bacterium | reverse complement strand
CTGTCGACGCTGAACTTGCAGAAAGGTCTTCAGGCCGGAGACGACCTTGTAAAACGGGTAGGGGAGTTGATCCGGGAGAGCTTTGTTCAATGTGAGAGCGCGATCATGTCTCGCCTGACCGGCGGAGATTTCGCGATTTTTCTTCCCGACGTCCAGCCATGGGTGGCGGAATCCGTGACCTCCACCCTGACCGACCGTTTAAGGCAGGTCGCTGCAGAAGGAGTTTCCCTGACGGATCAGGTAGGACACGTCGGGGTCTCCGTTTTTGACGGCTCCGTCACTTTGGCACGCATTCTGTCCGAAGCGGATGCTGCGTTGGCGGCAGCCAGGCAGACGGGACCGAATGCATGGAATATCCGCGTAATCGGCGGAGATGACGCCGAAAAAACCCCTCTCGGTCAATTCAAATGGAAGGAACTGCTTGAAAAAGCGCTCGATGAGCGAAGAATTGTCGTGGAAGCGCAACCCGTCGTGGCGATGCGGGATCCTCAACAGATTTTGCACCTGGAGGTATTTTCCCGGGTAGTCCGTGAAGATGGGGAAGGGATAAGCGCCTCGCTGTTCATGCCTTTCGCCGAACGGATGAAGCTGGTGTCCGCCCTGGACCGTCTCGTATTGGAAAAGGTCAGGCAATACGATCGCCGGCAACTGCCTGCGGAAAATGTGGCCGTCAATATTTCCGCCTCATCCCTTCAGGATTTGACGTTCAGACAGTGGGTGGAAAACTTTTTGAGCAATTTGCCGCCGTCGTCCCCGCGTCTGATATTTGAATTTGCCGAATACGGTGCCGTACAGAACCTGCAGGTCCTCAGAGATTTTCGGACCGTTCTGGAAAAACAGGGACACGGGATCGGTCTGGATCATTTCGGGCGGAGTTTCTCCAATCTGGGCTATCTGCAATCCCTGAGACCGGATTATGTCAAGATAGACAGGGCCTATACGGGAGAGCTCAAGGATGAGGAGAACGATGCGCGATTTTATATCTCTTCCCTCTGCCGCGTTGCCCACAGCATCGATATAACCGTCATTGCCGAAGGGGTGGAGACAGAGCAGCAGTACCGGATACTGCGGGAATTGAATCTCGACGCCGCACAGGGGTATTTCCTCAAACGGCCCCGGCCGATGGAAGAGTGCCTGACATAGGGACCGCAGAAGAAAGGCGTTCCCCCGTTTTTTCGTTTTGATTCCGCGAAACATTTTTCGCGAACCGGTCTTTGAAATGACTCGGATAGGGATCTGATGACGGATTTGTCCACATCAGATAATATCGTCGACCGTCAGAATGCTCTGAGAAGCGTATTTTTCCCGGATCTTCTTCCGTTCCATGATCTTTTCCTGTGCCTTCTCCGGCAGTTCCGTAAAAATGATCACATTTTTCCGGATCAACAGATCGACAATATCCTCCAGCAGGCGTATAAATCCGAGGTCGGAAATGGTTAACAGGGTCTGCCATGATTCACTGGCGGCGTTGTGTTCCAGAAAATCCAGAACTTCCTGGTCGATGGACGTTTTATGTTCCGTCGCGTTGGTTTGCGGGCTGTTGTGCAATGCAATGATTTTTCCTTCATCATTCCGCTCTACGTACAGCATGGGTTTTCTCCTTAATTTTATTCCACCCGCGAAAAGTCAAAAAACTCACCCCTGGCAAGGGAGAGAAAAACAGGACTTTTACGAGGCCGCCAATTTTGATTTACAATTGGTAAAAACTATTGTTATGTTAAGCATAATTGATGCCATTATAAAACAAAAACAACATCGGTCCATGGTATTATATTTGCTTGGAATGAACAGTTCATTTTCATTGGTGTGAATATTTCACAGATCCGTAAAAGTCACGAAATGTTCGGTTTGTCATCAATAATTTACAGTCCAAGAAAGAAGGGTTTATGGCGGAAGGAAAAATACTCGAAAGTCCGAATGGTTGGGGCATTGCTGAGGACGTAGACAGGCACGATGATCCACTGCTGGACTGCCTGCTGCAGTTGAGCAAGCTTTACGGCCGACCCGCGTCGCGAACGG
>JAGVTI010000190.1 GCA_019136935.1 Deltaproteobacteria bacterium | reverse complement strand
GGTGGGACGATGCCGGAAGCGGAAAAAACGGCGCGCCTTGCCGCCATCCTGAACGAAGAGGCGGAAGCGGCACTTCAAAGCAGTCTTGCCGGTCGTATCGGTTATGCCATGGAACCGCTGCTTCGGCCCATGGGATTTGACTGGAAAATAGGAACCGCTCTGATCGGCGCCTTTGCCGCCAAGGAGGTCTTTGTCGCCCAGATGGGCATTATCCATTCGATTGGGGAGGCGGATGAGGAATCCGAGACTCTGCGGGAGAAACTAAAAAAGAACTACACACCGCTTGTGGGATTCTGCATCATGCTCTTTTGTCTCATCAGTGCCCCCTGCATGGTGACCATCGCCGTAACGAGGCGTGAAAGTAACTCATGGGGCTGGGCGTTGTTCCAACTCGGGGGGCTTACCCTCCTGGCATATGGGATTACAGTTCTTGTCTACCAGGCAGGACGTTTTCTCGGTATCGGAGTTGTCTGAAAGGAGTTGGCGATGATGGAAACGATTCTTGTCGTCGGTGTTGTCGCTGCGGTTGCCCTCATGGCGGTCAGATCGTTCTATCGGACGATGACCGGTAAGGAAAAGGGACATTGCTGCGGTTGTGCGAACTGCACGTGCGGACAGGCAGGAAAAGAGAATGCTCAGGCGAAACCGGGCGTTTCCGCATGAAAGCCGGTTGAATGGGTCAAAATCGTTACGCTGTCAAATAATTTAAAAAGATCGGCAAAGAAAACTTGGGGAGGAGATCATGTGCGTGGCATTAATCGGTGGCATGGACCGGTTGGAACCGGATTATCGGAGCGAGGCCGTCCGACAGGGCGTCAAGCTCAAAGTGTTTACCAAAGCCAAAATCGGCTTGACCGCATCCGTCAGAGGCGTTGATGCAGTGGTGGTTTTGACCGGGAAGACCTCTCACCGCATCAGAAATGAAGCCATGAAAGCGGCCAAATCGGGTTGCATTCCCGTTGTCATGTGCCATTCGTGCGGGGTTTCCAGTCTCCGCGAATGTCTGAGACAACTGGTATCCCAATCGGTCGGGCCGTTGCCGCATGGCGGAGCGATGTCGTCCTAAGCGTTCCGATTGTCTTGTTTGATGAGATTCTCGGTTTGTCCGGCATCGATTCATTGAGTCGTAACCCTTGGCCGCCCGGTATCGCCGAAAAATATGCAGGTGTGATGGGATGAAAATACATACAAGCAACCGTTGAAAGGAGACATTTCAGTGCAAAGAGAGGGAAAGGGAACAGGTTTTATTGGAAGGACCACGAAATCCATCCGGCTTGCGATCCGGCTGGTTTTAGTAATCATGCTCGCGGCCTCCCCGGCATTTGCGGGGCATCCGCTGGTTACCGATGATACCGGCACCCAGGGGAAGGGACATTACGAATTGGAATTCAACGGAGAGTTTGAACGGGATGATACGGGAGGCGTCAGAAGCGAGGTCACGACCATTGCGGGTTCCTTTGCTGCAGGCGTGACGGAGACCATTGATCTGGTTCTGGGTGTTCCCTATCAATATGGAAGACTGATTGAAGATGCCGATGACGGTCATGAAAAGACGACGGAAGACGGGTTTTCCGATATTTCCCTGGAGTTGAAATGGCGCTTTTGGGGAAGAAACGGCCTGAGCTTTGCCGTTAAACCCGGAGTCACTTTTCCCACCGGGGATCGTGGCAAAGGCTTGGGCGGCGGCCGTATGACCTACAGTCTGCACCTGATCTCGACTTTGGAGGCCGGGCCCGCCTGCTTTCACATGAACGCCGGCTACGTTCAGAACGAAAATAAAAACGATGAGCGGAAAGAGCTGTGGCATGTTTCCCTGGCGGCGGAATACCCCGTTATGGAGAAACTGACCCTGGTCGCGAACGTGGGTGTTGACAGAAATCCGGATCCGGCATCCCAGACCAACCCCGCCTTTATTCTCGGCGGCGTCGTTTACAGCCTCAGCGATGCCGTCGATGTTGATTTCGGCGTTAAAGGGGGCCTGAACGACGTTGCTCCCGATTACTCATTTCTCGCCGGTCTGACTTTTGGGTTCTGATCCGCAGAAATGCTCCCCTCTCGAAAGTGAGAAACGGGCAAGAATGATCCCGGACATAGGACAGTCTGTCCGAGCGATGGCTGGGATCTTTTGCCGACGTCCCCGTTTGAAGACGCATCCCCAGGGTTCATCTTCGGCTCCCGCCGTAAAGGGCCTTTGGGTCGTGCTCCATGGAAGGCAAAGTAGGCCAGGCTCAGGGTTCGGGTTTTCGTTCCCAAGGAGCGATGCCGCCGGGGATGACGCGGAAAAGGGGGTGAGGTTCCGGATCGATAACCGGTCGGAGCGACTGGAAGCGCAACGGGTCCCGGAGGCGGAGCTTTTTCCTGAGATGCTCCAGTTCATACCGGAGCTGGCCGTCGGTGACGGGAATGCTGGCGGTCGCAGAGACCGGGGCGATTTTTTCTGGATTGTATCGGTAGCCCCGCCGGATTGCCTCGTCATGAACCACATGGAGGTAAGTGTGGAGCGCGGAAACCGGGTCCGGCTGCGACCGGAAACGTTCGAGCTGGGGGTGATTTTTATAACCCTTCGTTTTATTTGCCAGAACTTTCCGGGCGAGAAGCCCCTCCCGCCAGAGTGCATTCAACCCCTTGGCGTCCAGGTAACGGGGATGAAGACTCCACAGTCTCATTGTAATGCCTTCCGAATCGTTTTTTCGACATCACCGAAGGTTTTCCCGGTCGTTTTTTCCTTCCATTCCACCCGATATACCGCCGGTTCCTTCCGCAAGATTCATCTTTTCCTCTTTCTACAGTCAAAACAAAGAGAAATCCAGCCCGGTTTATGTCGGAGCCGTCTGAAAGGTATTGCCTCTTTGGATTAAAAAAAGAATATCGTGACAGTGACACCCCGGATGCGGGAAGCCGTTTCATGCTTTTTCGACTAACATGTGTTATAAATTTTCCAATTGATCCAATGCTACGGGTTGCTTCCGGAAAAAGCGGGTTCCCGGACAGGGAGGTTGCGGATGGAAAAGAAAAAGAAGGTCCTCTTCATCTGTGTTCACAACAGTGCCCGGAGCCAGATGGCCGAAGCGTGGCTGAAGCATCTGGCAGGAGACCGTTTCGAAGCGTACAGTGCCGGAATCGAGCCGGGAGAGTTGAATCCCGTCGTCGTCATGGCCATGGCGGAAGCGGGGATCGATATTTCCCGGAATCAGACCAAGGGGATTTCCGATCTCATTGAGGCGGGAAAGCGTTTCGATTACGTCATTACCGTCTGCGACGATGCCCAGGCACAATCCTGTCCCGCCTTTCCCGGCGCCGCCCGGCGTTTGCACTGGAGTATTTCCGACCCGCAGGCGGTTTTGGGGACGGCGGATGAGAAACTGGCCTATATCCGGAAAATCCGGGAACAAATCCGGCTTTGTGTCCTGGATTGGTGCCGCCGGGATCCGCATGGAAAATGAAACGTCCGATTCACACACCTTCACTGACGCGATTGAAATGAGCAAGAAACCGACTTACGAAGAACTGGTCCGGAAAAACGAGGAACTCGAGAAAGAAGCTCTCCGGTGCCGGCAGATGGAAAAGGCGCTTCTGGGCAAGGAAAGCCAATACCGGAAAATCTTTGATTCGGCCATGGACGGACTCCTGATCTTCGACCGGAAGGGCCGGATTGTCGAAGCCAATCCCCAGGCCTGCCGGATGTACGGGTACGATCATGCCGAGATGACCACCCTGTCGCGCGAAGACATCATGCATCCGGACTACCACTACCTGTTCGAGGTTTTCCGGAGGGAGACGAAGGCCAGGGGAATGTTTTCGGCGGAATCGAAGGATGTGAAGAAGGACGGCAGCCATTTCTATATCGAGATCCGGGGGACGGATTTCAATTATAACGACCGGAAGCATGTCCTGGCCATCGTCCGGGATGTGACGGAGCGAAAACGCACGGAGGAATCCCTGCGGGAGGCCCTGTCCTCCATCGAGCAGTTGAAGGAGCGCCTGGAATCGGAGAATGTCTATCTCCGTGAAGAGATCGAACTGCGTTATCAGCATAAGGAGATTATCGGTCAGAGTGAAGCGATCCGGCGAACGCTCAGCCAGGTTGAACGCGTGGCGGAAACCGCGGCCACGGTCCTTTTGATCGGGGAGACGGGAACCGGGAAGGAATTGCTGGCCCGGGCCATCCACCGCCTGAGCGACCGCAGGGGAAAATCCATGGTGACGGTCAACTGTGCGGCCATCCCGGCGAGCCTCATGGAAAGCGAGCTTTTCGGCCATGAAAAGGGAGCTTTTACCCATGCCTACACCAGACAGATCGGCCGGTTCGAAATCGCCAACGGATCGACCCTGTTTCTCGATGAAATAAGCGAGCTTCCCCCGGAGCTCCAGGCGAAGCTCCTGCGGGTTCTCCAGGCCGGCGAGTTCGAACGCCTGGGAAACTCCAGAACGATTCAGGTGGATGTCCGCATCATTGCGGCGACCAACAAAGACCTGTCCCAGGCGGTGGCCGAAGGCCGCTTCCGGGAGGATCTCTTCTACCGCCTGAACGTGTTTCCCATCGTCGTTCCGCCGCTTCGGGAGCGCCGGGATGACATTCCCCTGTTTGTCTGGGAATTTGTGAGAGAATTCGGGAAAGCCATGGGAAAGCATATCGAGACGATCAGCAGGAAGACCATGGAGGCGCTGCAGCTCTACCCCTGGCCGGGCAATGTCCGGGAACTGCGCAACGTCGTCGAACGGGCCATGATTCTGTCCGGTCACGGGACCCTCACGGTTGAACTGCCCGCGCTGAAAGGCCCGGATATCGCGTCCGAATCACCTCGATTGGAGGATGTGGAACGGCATCACATCACCGGCATTCTGGTGAAAACCGGCTGGCGGGTGAGGGGGAAAAACGGCGCCGCCGGGATACTGGGCCTCAAGCCTTCCACCTTGGAGTCGAAGATGAAAAAACTGGGGATATATCGCCCTAATCTAGCCGAAATGCCGTAGAAAACACGATATATCGTGCAGGCGGTTGTTTGAATTCTTTGCGTAACCGGTACTTTTCTGTTATAAAACATTCAATATCATCCGGTTACGGATTCCTTGTCCGGGTATCCCATCTGGTACGAATCTTGGTTTCAATAAGTATAATAGCCTATCATAACAAGTATCCATAAGGAGAAACGCCCATGAAAGAAATCAAGAAAGTCGTGTGTATCCAGTGCCATTCGGCCTGCCGCCAGGCCGTGGAAATCGAAGACGGTCGCCTGGTCGGCGTGGGGCCGGATATGGATTTTCCCAAGGGGGAACTCTTTTCCACCATCGTTCGGAGTTGTCCCCGCGCCCACGCGATTACGGATTATTTTTATCACAAGGATCGCCTGAACTACCCCTTGAAACGGGTGGGCGCCCGTGGCGAGAACAAGTGGGTGCAGATCTCCTGGCAACAGGCCATGGATGAAATTGCCGGAAAAATGAAGGTTTTGATCGACCGCTACGGGCCCGAGACCATCGGTACGACCTGCGGGACGGGCCGTACGACCGACGAATTCCGCACACGATTCTTCAATCTTCTGGGGAGTCCCAACATTGTCGGCCAGGCGGAGATCTGCTACGGCGAATACCTGGCTCTCATGTACGCCGTGTTCGGCTGGAAGCTTTTCCCCGTCGTGCAAAAGGAAACGAAGTGTACCCTGATGTGGGGCGGCGGCGGTCCCCGCTACTGGAACGCCCTCTGGAAGAACATCACAAAGGCCCATAAAGAAGGGATGAAGCTGATCGTGATCGACCCGCGGGGTATCGATGCGACCCGCCACGCCGACCTGTGGCTCCGGGTGCGGCCCGGCACGGACTGTGCCCTGGCCCTGGCGATGATCCGGCATATCATCAAGGAAGGTCTGTACGACAAGGACTTCGTGGAGAAGTGGTGCCACGGTTTTGAAGAGCTTCGGGAACGCGTCGAGCCTTTCACCCTGGAGAGAGCCGCCGAAATCACCTGGGTGCCCGCTGACAAAATCCGCCAGGCCGCGGAGTTGTACGCCACATCAAAACCGGCCGCGATGACCCATGGCCTGGGGATCGAGCATACGGTCAACTCCATGGAAACGCTCCATGCCGTGTTCGCCCTTCGGGCGATCACGGGGAACCTGGACGTCAAGGGCGGCGATCTCTTTACGACGGCGTATCCGGATATCATTCACGAGCAGGAAATCGAACTCATCGACAAGTTGTCACCGGAACAGCGGAAAAAACAGTTCGGCGCCGACCGCTTCAAAATCCTGACCCAGGAAGGGTTCCGCATGACCCAGGAGGCGGTGCCCCGGGTCTGGGGAGACCTGACCTTGAACCGTTCCAGCCAGTTCCAGGCCTTTGCCCACGCTCCCACATTTTACCGCGCCGCCATCACGGGAAAACCCTATCCGCTCAAGGCCATTCTCACCGTTGCGAGCAACCCCGTCGTGACCTACGGTAACAGCAAACTCGTCTATGAAGCCCTGAAGAACCTGGATCTGTACGTTGTCGTCGATTTCTTCATGACGCCAAGCGCACAGCTTGCCGATTACGTCCTGCCGGGCACGACCTATCTCGAGCGTCCCTGGATCTGGGCCTACGCCATGATCGTGGGCAGCGAGCGGGCCATGCCCGCCGTGGTTCCCGGGCAGTATGAACGCTGGTCGGATTACAAATTCTGGAAAGGGCTCGGTGATCGCCTGGGGCAAGAAGAGTACTGGCCCTGGGAGGATCTGGAAGAGGTTTACGATTACCGGCTTAAGCCTTCGGGGATGACCTTCAAGGAGTTCATGGCCCGGGGCGGTTTTGCCGCAGGGAAAGGTGGTTATAAACGCTATGAAGAAAAGGGTTTCGGCACCCCGACGGGAAAAGTGGAGCTGTACTCCACGGTCCTGGAAAAGATGGGCTACGATCCCCTGCCCTCCTTCCGGGAACCCCTGGAGAGTCCCGTCAGCAGTCCCGACCTGGCTCGGGAATATCCGCTCATTCTGACGACGGGAGGACGTTTTCTGCCCTACTATAACGCGGAACACCGTCAGATCGCCCAGCACCGGAAACGCTACCCCTGGCCGAAGATGGAAATCCATCCGGAGACGGCGAAGTCCCTGGGTATCGAGGACGGACAGTGGGTCTGGATCGAGTCTCCCCGGGGTCGATGCCGCCAGACGGCCGAGTACGATAAAAACATCCATCCCGGTGTCGTCCATGCCCAGCACGGCTGGTGGTTTCCCGAGGAGCCCGGAGAAGAGCCGTCGCTCCACGGCCTCTGGAAGTCGAACATCAATATCCTGACCGATGACGAACCCGACCACTGCAATCCCATCAACGGCGGCTGGCCCCTGCGGGCGTTTTTGTGCAAGGTCTATCCCTGCAAGCCGGAGGAGGTCTGGGAGGGGGAAACCGCGAATGTGGGTTAACCGGGGTCGTGTTTGTCTGCGGCGCCTGCACGGTTCTTCTCGACGGCAATCCCGTTAAGGCCTGCGTGACCACGATGGACCGGGTTGAAGGGCGGGAGGTCGTGAGGGGGGGATTGGGTCCATTACCTCGCCGCATCCGCTGCAGCGTGCCTTCGTCGAAAAAGGGGCCATTCAATGCGGATTCTGTACGCCGGGTGTGATCATGGGAGCGAAAGTCCTGCTGGATCGAAATCCCCGTCCGTCAAAAAAAGAGATCGTCGCCGCCCTGTCTGCCCATCTGTGTCGCTGTACGGGATACAAAAAGATTGTCGAGAAAGGGATCGGGGAGGTCCCCACCGTGGGGCCGGCCGTTGCGATCGCCAATACCGTAGTCCGGGCCTGTGGGTTTCGATCTTTCAGGCTGCCGATTACGCCAGGGCAAATCCGGGAGAAATTTGCAGCTGCGGATTGAGGAGATTCTTTTCGCACTTTTCTGACAAATTCGGGTGTTTCCATCAAGAATATGCTACACATCTCCGATATGAAAGATGGAGGAGTTTTAAAATCGTAGCTGTTCAGGATGGAGGTTGAAAAACATGAAGACATTAATATGGGTGGTCCTTTGTCTCCTTTTTTTCCCCTGGGTTGTTCAAGCCGCCGATTTCTACCGATGGACCGATAAAGAAGGGAACGTTCATCTGACGAACGAGCCTCCCGCGGGTTCAGGGAAAAAGGTGCAAACCTTTCATCTCGATAAATCATCATCGGAGGCACCGACTTCCGGAGAAGTCCAGGGAACCGCCACGGGAGGTACGACGGCCGGGGTGGAAACACAAAAGGAGAATGAGGAACTCGGAAAAAATAAAGAGGCTGAGTATGAGAGGTTGAAAAAGAACGAGGCTGATTACCGGCGCAATTACAATAATTCCTATGGCAGTAAACGGGAGCGGGAGTACTGGCGTGAGAAACTGCAGGAAGTCAATAGCCAAAAGCAAAAGTTGGACAGCGGAGAGACAACGGGGACCTCTTCGCCGGATACTTTGCCGGATCAGACGGCAGAATGAAATAGGGGGGTCACCCCTGTCTTTTTCTGCGCAGTCGCAGCCATCTCAGCCACCGATTCCGGTAATAATAGCCGACAATACCCAGGAAAAAACTCACGGCGGCGATGACCAGGACGGACATGTATTCGTCGTTTCGGGCAAAGTCGCCCGTCATGGAGAGCATGAGAGTCCAGAAAAAACGTCCGGCAATGACGATCAACAGGAATGTGCCTGCCGGAATGTGACTCAAACCGATGACGTAGCAGAGGGAGTCTTTGGGAAATCCGGGAATCAGAAACAGGATAAAGGCATACAAGGCGCCTTTTTTGCGCATGAAGCGGTCGAACCGCTGAACCAGTTCCGGTTTGACAAATTTTTCGACCAGGGGCAGGCCGAAGAAATGGGCCAGGCCGAAGGCAAGCCAGGAACCGAGCGTCAAGCCGATGGTCGAATAAAGCGTGCCCATAACGGGTCCGTAAAGATACCCGCCGATAAAACCCGTCACTTCCCCCGGAATAGGGGCGATGACGACCTGCAAAACCTGGACGGCCATGAATGCGAACTGGTCGTACGGATCGAAGGATTTGATAAACTGGATAATCTGTTCCCGGTTGGAAAAAATGTCGTAGACACGATAATGGACAAAAAGATAACCCAGAAGCAGGATCAGCACAACCAGCAAGGTTTCACGATAGGCGATTTTATGGTTCATCAAAGCCCGAGGCTCCTATAAGAATGCGGTTCTTTTTAGCACGGAAGGG
>JAGVTI010000165.1 GCA_019136935.1 Deltaproteobacteria bacterium | reverse complement strand
TTCCTCGCCACCGCCCCGGCAAAATTGATGGGGTCCAGCGAATTCGTGGCGGCGGTGATGACCACGGCATCACAACCCAGGCCGTCGGTAAAGGTCATGATCCGGTCTTCTATGCCCGGGCAACCCCGGTGAAGGCTCAGGTCCGCACAATGAAGCGCCGCGATTTCCACGATTCGGGAGTCGATGTCGATTCCGATCACCTTGACGCCGGATGCCCTGAGCATCAGGGCCGTGAGCTGACCCAGCAGGCCCAGGCCGATAACCGCACAGCATTCCCCCAGACGGAGCTCGGCCTGGCGTACGCCCTGCAGGGCGATCGCTCCCAAGGTGTTGTAAGCGGCCTGCTTCAGGTCGGCATCCCTGGGAAGTCTGACGCAGAGATTGACCGGTACGGACACGACTTCCGCATGTGAGGCTGTGAGCCCGCCGCAGGCAACCAGGTCGCCCACGGAAAATTCGGCCACGTCCGCCGCCACGGCGATGACTTCTCCGGCACAGGAATATCCCAATGGGGAGTAGGCCTCGAGTTTTTTCATCACAGCGCGGTAAGCCTGCGTTAAACCTTGGCTTTTGATGACGTCGATGACCTGTTTCACCTGCTGCGGACGTTCCTCGGCCTTGTTCAATAAGCCTGCCCGCGCCGCTTTGACCGTGCTGCCTTCGGTGCCGGCGCTGATGAGGGAATAATGATTCCGAACGAGGACCATGCCGGCCGATACCAGGGGCAAGGGCACATCGATCACCTGCATCTCGCCATCTTTCAATTTCTGGGTCAATTGTTCCATATGCTTTCTCAGGCTTTCACGGAGCTGATGATGTGGGAAAACTTACCATTCGGAAGCTTTCGTAATTTATCCGTGTATTCAATGCGGACAATTGCATCCTTCTTCAATTTCGATTGGAAATGCTCGTAAAGGGCCTTTTCATGATTCATTCGATATTCGGGCGATTTAATGATCAACACGATCAGTTCGCCCTTTTTCTCCTGAACATACTGTATGCCGCTGATCGCGGAATACAGATCGCTGTGAAGATTCAGAGCGGTGGTGGTGACGAAAGAACCGTCTGCATTGTATATTCGATCTCCGCTCCATCGTCCCCGTACGTTTTTTATAATCGGCACTCGTCTGCCGCATGCGTGGCAATGGTCTCCCACATATTCGGCGAAATCCCCGGTCCGGTACCGGATAAAGGGCATGCCGGGATTGTGAAACGAAGTGCCGACAATTTCTCCGGTTTTACCCGGTTCCTTTATGGGGTTCCCTTTTTCATCGATCAACTCAAAGTACCCGTAGGTTGGTTCGACATGGTAGGTATCGACCTTTTCACAATAACCCGCCAGAACAAGCTTTTCGCTATGGCCGTACCAATTGTAAAAACGGATGCCCATTCGGTTCTGAATCAGATCGATCTTATAATCAAAAATATTCTCGGAACCCTACAAAAACTCTTTTATGAAAGAAGCATCGAGTCCCTTTCTGAACAGATAAGAAGCGAACTCGTAGGCCGTTGACGGATAACAATGGATGAATCTGATCTGCAGATTTTTCAGCACTCGGTAGATGACACCGAAATACGGATCATCGAGCCGGAAACCATCAAAAATCACCTCGCGGGTTATGGGGTTGACGATGAAGTCTCTGCCTGTGAGACGATGATTTCGGATTACCCCCCGGACATCAAACCGGTATCCCGCTTTCCCCCATAGTGTATGCATGGTGGCCATTTCAACGATATAGCGGTTTTGGGGTACCAGGAGTTTCAACGGCTTGCCGCTTGTTCCCCCGGTCGTCCCCTGGTCATATTCCGCCAAGTCGACGGTGCGATTGAGGAAACTGTCATAATTTTGAAGGATCTCATCCTTGTCGATAAAGTTGATCGTTTCTTCAAACTCGGCAATGCTGCGGATTTTTCTGCCGCCATATCGCTGGCGGTAATACTCGACATGGCCAATAGCGTCGTTCGCGCTTCTCAGGAGTAACGGATCAAGCCCTTTGCCATCGTTTCCTGCAACAAGTGCATTCTT
>JAGVTI010000045.1 GCA_019136935.1 Deltaproteobacteria bacterium | reverse complement strand
GGTTTCCACATTGTTTATATTCGTCGGCCTATCCCAGAGACCATGTTCGACCATGTGGGTGTACTTGGCTTTAGGCTCACCCGCCTTCCCTTCGAGAGAGGCGACCAGGGCGGTGGACTCACCACAGACAAAAGCCCCGGCACCCTTGTTGATCTTGATGTCAAAAGCAAAGCCGCTGTTAAAAATATTTTTCCCCAGGAGACCGGCCTTTTTCGCTTGTTCGATGGCCTTTGTCAAGTTGGCCACCGCCAGGGGATATTCGTTCCGGACATAGATGTAACCCTGTTTGGCTCCAATGGCATAAGCGCCGATGATCATGCCTTCGATGACACTGTGAGGATCGCCTTCCATGACGCTGCGGTCCATATACGCACCGGGATCACCTTCGTCACCGTTGCAGATGACATACTTGACGCTGCCCTTCGCATCCCGGCAGGAACGCCATTTCAAGCCGGTTGGAAAACCGCCGCCGCCTCGCCCCCTGAGACCGGAGGCGATGACCTCGTCAATGACCTGATCGGGACTCATTTCCGTCAGGGCCTTGTACAATGCGAAATACCCGCCCCGGGCGATATACTCTTCCATACTCCCGGGATTGATGATACCGCAGTTGCGGGTGACGATTTTGACCTGTTTTTTATAAAAGGGAATATCCTCCATCAGGGGAATACCGCTGAAGGCCTTGGGAATCCGCCCCTTGATATACTTTGTTTTTTCACCCGACAGGATATTTTCCTGTTCATCGACCCGATAGAAAGGCTGCTCCGTGTCCAGATTCAGATTGACTACCTGATCAAGCAGAACGGGAACCTTCTCGACGGTCGCCTTTCCGAAGGACAACCTCGGTTTATTCGGTACCACGAAATCGACCAGCGGCTCCATGGAATCGAACCCCATGCTGCCCGTTTGGGTCAATTCAAATTTCAGGTTTCTATTTTTGAGCTCTTCGGCAAGCGCTTCATACACACTTCTCGCTCCCGCAGCGATACTATTTGTCGCCATGCCAACGGCAATTCGTATTTTCTTGGCCGGAAAGAGCGCATCCTGACCTTTTTTCGCCGCCTTGTTCAAGGCCTCCAGCGTATTGATCTTACTCACGTTTCCTCCCATGCTTCTTAGCCATATATGTTCTCAAAATTCTGGGAATTTCATCCTGGGTCAGATACGGGTGAACTTCGTCTTCAACCCTGATAACCGGGGCAAGACTGCAACAGCCGAGACAGCCGACCCGTTCAAGAGTGAACATGTTGTCTTGCGTCGTCTCACCACATTTGACATGAAGATCCCGCTCCAAGGATTCCAGAAGATTGATTCCGCCTTGAACATGACAGGCCGTACCGGTACAGACCTCGACAACGAAACGGCCCTGAGGTTTCAAACTGAAGGCATCATAAAACGTTGCAACTTCATACACCCGCGACATGGGAATGTTCATCTGCTGATGGATGGAAACCAACGCCTCCTTGGGCAGATAACGGTACTCATCCTGTACATCCTGTAATATGGCAATGAGCGCGCTTTTATCTCCATCGTACTTGTCAACGATTTTCTTTACTCTCGCCTGCACTTCATTTTCACTATTCATGCCCTAATCACCTTATCGCAATATTATCATCCCTGTTCAGCCGACATCTCTCCCCAGGATTTGGAATGCTCAACCTTATTCAAAAGCTTCTTGTACTCCAGATTCGTCCTGTCCTGGAAGAGCTTGATCTGTTCCGGCGCAAGATGGCGGAACCGCCCCTGGTGCTTGATATAATCCTGTATGGGTCTCAGATTTTCCGGCATGCTGACCGTCATTCTGTACTGACCGTTTTCGACTTCATACAGGGGGAAAACGCCCGTTTCCACAGCCAGCCGTCCCATTTTGATACAGGCCTCGGAAGGACACCGCCATCCTGTAGGACAGACGGACAAACAGTGGATATAGGAAGGCCCCTTAATGGAACGGGCTTTCCGAACCTTATTCATGAAATCCAGGGGATAGCTGTGACATGCCGTCGCCACATAGGGAATGTTGTGGGCAACC
>JAGVTI010000095.1 GCA_019136935.1 Deltaproteobacteria bacterium | reverse complement strand
CTGACGAAATTCTTGGTCCTCAAGGTTTTGTCTGTGGGACCTAACCATGGCTATGGCATATTGAAAGAATTGGAGTCGATTACCAGCGGCTGTTGTGTTCCAACTTTCGGAACCATTTACCCTATTCTAAAGGAACTGACTAAAAAAGGTTATGCGGAAGTTAAAGAAGATCAGCAGCTAAAAGGTGCACAAAAGAGGCGAGTTTATACGCTAACACCCTCCGGTATCGAGGCCTATGAAGTAGCCCTTGAGGCTTGGCGATCTACGATACCTTATATTTATAAAGCGGTCGAAGATGATGATTTCATAGAAGACATCAAAAAGCGTCTCTCGAATAAATAGAGATTTAAGTTATATATTTATAAGGAGTTACAAATGTTTGGTTTAAATAATTTCGTTGTTGCCGGTAAATTTTTTCTGGTTATCACAGGGGAATTGATCCTGATCTTTATCGCTGTTTCCTTTATTATCGGGCTATTGACTGAATATCTTCCGCCGTCGCGCATCAGGGATTTTCTGTCCAATAAGCTTACCTGGGTGCAATATCTGCTTGGTTCGGGCTTGGGGGCACTCACACCTTTTTGTTCATGTTCCACCGTTCCCATCACGGCAGGCTTGCTCAAGGGTGGCGTTCCGTTCGGCCCGACCATGGCTTTCCTTTTTTCTTCACCTGTTCTGAATCCGGTCATTATTGCCCTATTGCTCTCCCTGTTCGGTTATCAAGTTACCTTCATCTATGCCGTTGTGACCTTTTGTGGGTCCATGGTTGTTGCGGCCTTGATGTCGAAAATGGGAATGGATAAACAGATCAAGCCTCTGATGAATTTTCAGGCATCCTGTTGTACTCCTCACGCAATACCGGAAGCGATAATCCCTGAACACCCGCTTAAACCGGACTGTTGTTCTGCAAAACATATTGAGAAACCCGAGAAGATTGTCTTGCCGATGTATCGTCCATCGGAGGGTTGCTGCGCGGCTACAGATAAAGCTGTTTCGCAAATTGCGGTCAAAACTTCTTGTTGCGCCGGCAGCACGGAAGTGGACACGCAGACTTCCGGTCCGTTGCAGATGACTTTTAAGGATAAGATGAAGAGGGCTTCGGCTTCCGCAATCGACACGTTCAAGGGGGTGTTCTGGTACCTCCTTTTAGGAGCGGGCATCGGCGCCTTTATTTATGGTTTTTTTCCGCAGGATCTGGTTATAAAATTGGCTGGCCCGGGCAACCTCTGGTCCATCCCGATCGCTGCGATCCTGGGGGTACCCATGTACATCCGTGCGGAGACGGTGATTCCCATCAGTGCCGCCCTCGTCGCCAAGGGCATGGGAGTGGGAACCGTCCTTGCCCTCATCGTCGCTGGAGCCGGGGCCAGCATTCCCGAAATGATTATTCTTGGCTCCATGTTCAAGAAGAAACTGATCGCCGCTTTTGTCCTGAATGTTTTTCTGGTTGCCGTCGCCGCCGGTTACCTGGTTGATATTCTACTCTACTGAGCTTTGCTTATAATGGACATGGTGTTATGAAGAGTATGTAATGGTTGTTCAATCAATTGGATCGATGAATGGACGAAGAACTGATTAAATATTACCGGTCGTTTCTGAAAGACAGTATACGCAAGGTCATCGATTTTTCCCGGACGGATCAATATCGGGGCATAGCGCCGCCCCCGATCGAAAAACCTTAACCGCAAAATGCAAAGAGGGTTGATCTGTTGCCATGCGATCAGTTCGGTGAAATCGGGAAAATTGACCTCTGGTCCGCCATCCGGAATCGTGAAAGCCGGCGGTCCTACGGCGACAAGCCGATCACTCTGAAAGAACTGTCTTTTCTTTTGTGGGCCACGCAGGGTGTGAAAGAAAAACTGGATGCGGGCCATGCCCTGCGGGTCGTGCCTTCCGCGGGATGCCGCCACGCCCTTGAAACCTACCTGTGCGTTTTCAACGTCGAAGGGCTCAACCCGGGTGTTTACCGATATCTTCCCTTGGAGCATCAACTCCTGTTCGAGTTTGCCGGTGAGCACCTGAAGAAAAGAATTTCCGATGCG
>JAGVTI010000210.1 GCA_019136935.1 Deltaproteobacteria bacterium | reverse complement strand
CGGGACGTCCGTCCGGTTCTTTCCAGTCGATTTCCGGTGTTTCCGCCTGGTCGATTTCCTGGACATTGCGCAGCTTGCGCTGAATGACACGGGATCTTTTCAGGGCGTCGTCCATATTGTTGGTCGCCTGTTCCAATTTCTTCTTGATTGCCTCGAGGACGTCGCCGAATTTACCGAACTCGGTTTTGACGGCGGAGAGAATCTGCCAGACCTCGCTGGTCCGCTTCTGAATGGCAAGGGTCCGGAATCCGATTTGCAGGCTGTTGAGCAGTGCGGCGAACGTCGACGGTCCGGCCACCAGGACCCGGTACTCCCGCTGGATGGCGGCGATCAGGTCAGGTCTCCTGACGGCTTCCGCATACAAACCCTCGACGGGGAGATACATGACGCCGAAATCCGTCGTCCTGGGCGGATTCAGGTATTTCCCGTGAATGTCCCGGGCGCTGTTCTTCAGCCGTGTTTCCAGCATCCGGGCCGCGTCGGCCGCGGCATCCACCTCACCCTTTTCCTGGGCGTCGATCAGCCGCTGGTAGTCCTCAATGGGAAACTTCGCATCGATGGGAAGCCAAACCACGTCTTCCTCTCCGCCTCCCGCGCCGGGCAGCCTGATCGCGAATTCGACCACCTCGTTGGTCCGTTCCTTCGTCCGGACATTCTTCTCATACTGCCCGGGGGACAGGATATCGGCCAGCAGGTTTTCCAGGTGGATTTCACCCCAGATGCCGCGGGATTTCACGTTGGAAAAAATCTTCTTGAGATCGCCCACCCCCGCGGCCAGGTTCCGCATATCGCCAAGCCCCTGGTGGACCTGTTCCAGGCGCTCCGACACCTGGCGGAAGGATTCTCCCAGCCGCCGTTCCAGGGTGCCCTGGAGCTTTTCATCGACGGTCAGGCGAATCTGTTCGATGCTCCTTGCGTTGTCGTCCTGGATCTGTTTCAACCGGACATCGACCGCTTCACGGATCTTCTCGATGCGCTCTTCGCTGTTTTTCGTCAGGACATTCATCTGGCCGGCCGACGTTTCGAGGTGATTCTGCTGCAGACGGACCATATCCGTCACGGTTTTCTGCATCGACTCCCCGAAATTCTTCAGTTCCGTTCCCACGTCATTCCGCGTCTGCCGGGAATTGTCGGCGGCTTCGTCCCGGATGCGGGACATTTCTTCCCGGATTATCCGCTCCAGCCGCTCGCCGCTCCGCTCCAGGGTTTCCAACTGAAACCTGATCCGCAGCCGTTCGTCGTCCCATTTCTTCATAATGAAACCAAAACCGGCCAACACGAAAACAACCACGGCAATCATGATGCCGGTCCACATCCACTCCATATTTTTCAACCTCCGTAAACGGCGATATATTGGGGTTTTCCGGAACACTTTGTAAAGAATTATTTTCCTTTGTCCGGAATGACGCCGTCCTTTTCCCGAAGACGCGCAAATGCTTTGACGCACGGCACAGGTATGATACATATTCGCATATTTTCATGGTGAGCCTTATGACCGGTCTTCAGATCACGACTTCGAACATGATGGAAATCCTTGCGGCGCGTCTCGCCGACGTGATGGCCGTGCCGCTCGCGTCGCCGTTGTCCGAAGAAATCGTCGTCATCAACAGCCGGGGCATGGAAAGATGGCTCGCCATGCGACTGGCCGAGCATCACGGCATTTGTGCAAACGTCTCCTTCCGTTTTCCCCGCCCCTGCCTGGCGGACCTGATGGGGAAGGCGATCGGCAGGCCGCCGGAACCGGACACTTACAACCCCGACTACCTGACCTGGAAACTGATGAGAATTCTGCCTGAATTGAGCCGCCAGGAAGACTTCCGGGACATCCGTCTCTATCTTTCCGACGGAGCAAATCGTCCGGCCGTCAGGCTCTACCAGCTGGCGTGCCGCATCGCCCGAGTTTTCGACCAGTACCTGGTATATCGCCCGGAGATGATTCGCAGGTGGGAAGCGGGACAAAACGGCAACGGGAATGAACTGTGGCAGGCGGCGCTGTGGCGGGCGGTCATCGCGGACAACGCCCCCGGTCCGCATCCGGCGGCGCTCTTTTCCCGGTTCAGGGAAAGGCTGATGTCCTGCGCAGCGGAATCGTCGAATCTTCCCGAACGGATTTCACTGATCGGCATTTCCGCACTTCCGCCTCTGTTCATCGATATCCTGAACCTGATCGCCACCCGCACGGAAGTACACCTGTTCCTCGTCAATCCATGCCGCGAATACTGGTCCGGCATCACCTCGGACCGGGAAACCGAATCCGTCCTCCGGCGTTTTGCGACCCGGACCGATGCCCAAGTATCGGAAGAGGATCTTTTCCTGGAACGGGGGAATCCCCTGCTGGCCTCCATGGGGAAAATAGGCCGGGACTTTTTTAACGTATTCGCGGAAGTTTCCGCACAGCACCAGGATTTCTACGTCCTCCCGGGAGAATCTACCCTGCTGCGCACCGTTCAGTCGGACATCCTGAACCTCGTGGACCGGGGCAAAGGAGAGACGGCACCGGCCACCATGCCGGATCGGGACGCCTCAATCGCCATCCACTCCTGCCACGGCCCCATGCGGGAAGTGGAAGTTCTGCGAGACCAGCTTCTTTCCCTTTTCGATCAGGACCGGACACTCCGGCCCCGTGATATTCTCGTCATGACCCCTGACATCGAGACGTACGCCCCCCTGATCGAAGCCGTTTTCGGCCGGACGGGAGACGAATCCCGAAACGGCATTGATTCACACATCCCCTTCAGCATTGCCGACCGCAGGCACATGAAGAACAATCCACTGGCGGACGCGTTCTTCAAAATCCTCGATCTGCCCTCAAGCCGCTTTGAAGCGTCCCGCATTCTTGCCCTCCTGGACAACCGGGCGGTCCGGGAAACCTTCGGCATCGGCGAGGACCGGATACCCATGATCCGCCGCTGGGTCGGGGAAACAGGCATCCGCTGGGGAATCGACGACGGAACCTTTTCCGAAATGGGACTTCCCGCCACTACGGAACATACCTGGAAACGGGGCATCGATAAAATGCTTCTCGGCTACGCCCTGCCGGGCGAAAACAGGCGTCTTTTCATGGATATGCTGCCCTATGACGCCATCGAGGGCGAACAGGCCGAATTCCTCGGTCTCTTCCTCGATTTCCTGGACAGGCTCTTCGAAACCGCCGCCGTACTCCGGGAGCCCCATTCCCTGGATGCGTGGCACGAAATCCTGGATGGAATGATCGAACGGTTCTTTGACATAAGAGACGATGATGAATGGATTTCATACCGGCAGCATCTGCTCGACACCATCCATGATCTTTCAAAACTGAAAGAGATTTCCGGGCTTGACGAAGGCGTGCCTTTGGACGTGATTCGGGAACATTTGGAAAACCGGCTGGAATCGGCGGGATTTTCGAGCGGTTTTCTGACGGGCGGTGTGACGTTCTGCGCCATGGTCCCCATGCGGACGATTCCCTTCCGGATTATCTGCCTGCTGGGAATGAATTACCGGAGTTTTCCCCGGGAATCGATGAAAATCGGGTTCGATTTGATCGAGAAACACCCCCGGCGCGGCGATCGGTCGAAACGGGACGATGACCGCTATCTGTTTCTGGAAACGATCCTTTCCGCCCGGGAAAAGCTGATGATCTTTTATACCGGACAGAACCTTCGCGACAATACAAGGATCCCCCCGGCCGTCGTGGTATCGGAGTTGCTCGATTACATCGAACAGGCCTTTGTTCCGGGGCACCCCCCCTCCGATTCACCCGAATCTCCGGTCAGAGACCGGTCGGGGATCAGAAACCGCCTGATAACGGAACATCCGTTGCAGCCCTTTTCCCCGGCCTATTTCACCGGCAGGAATCGCCTCTTCAGTTACAGCGAAGAGTACTGCCGGGCAGCCCGTTCCCTCGCCGCCGGCTCCACCGCGGCGCGCCCCTTCCTTTCCTCACCTCTGCCCGTTGAACGGAAGATTCCGCGGGAAGTCGCGGTTTCCGACCTGATCCGTTTCTTCCGCCAACCGGCCCGTTTCTTTGTCACCTCCGTGCTGGGAATCGATCTCCGGGGCGAGGAGGAAAAAATCGAAGATTCGGAAATCTTCACCCTGTCGGGCCTTGCACGATACGAGGTCGAGCAGTCCCTGCTGGCATCGAAGATGTCCGCAGCCGGCCCCGGCGACGAATACCGGGTTCTGCTGGGTGCGGGGAAACTTCCCCAGGGCTCCGTGGGCCAAGTTCAGTACGAAGCCCTGGGACTCGGAATCGGCCGCTTTGTCTCCCGCGTCGCCCTTCGCGTACCCGATGAAAACCGGTATCCGGTTCCCGTCGACCTGGCGATCGGCGATGACCGGTTAACCGGCCGACTGGACCTGTGGTCGCCGTCAGGCATCTTCCTCTACCGCTACGCCGAGTTGAAGGGAAAAGACTACCTGCAAGCCTGGCTCCAACACCTCATCCTGAACGCCCTCGCCCCGGATCGGGACTGGCGGAATCAGATCGCCGGACGGAAGGAATGGTGGCTTCTGGCCCGGCCCGATCACGCCGGCGGGTTGCTGAGCCGGCTCCTCGATCTTTTCCATGACGGGTTAACCCGGCCCCTGCACTTCTTCCCCCAGGCTTCCCTGCAGTACGCAAGAGCACTCCGCTCCGGGAAATCCCGTTATGAAGCCCTGGCGTCAGCCCGTTCGGCATGGCAGACGACGGAATTTTCACGGGGAGAGGCAGGCGATCCCTGCCTCCGTTTATGCTTCGGGAAAACCGACCCCCTGGACGAGGCATTTTGCAGCCTGTCCGAAACGGTTTACACACCTCTGCTGACCCATCAGATCTCCCTGCCGGATTCCGATGAGGAACCCTGAAAAGGCGGATGAAACGAATCATGACGGGACAGGCCAAATCGAAACGGCATAAATCGATCCTCCTCGTAAACCCCTGGATTTATGATTTTGCGGCCTATGATTTCTGGATCAAGCCGATGGGCCTGATGACCCTGGGCGCCATTCTCCGGAAAAACGGCTTTGATGTGACCGCCATCGACTGCCTGAACCCGGCTTACGAAACGCAAAACCCCGCGCTTTCCATCTCCCGGCTCAAAAGAACGCCCCTGGGAACGGGGGAATTTCAGAAAACCCACATCCCCAAACCGGACGCCTTCTCCGATTTTCCCCGCCGATACAGCCGCTACGGCATATCCATCGCCTCTTTTCATTCGGCCCTCCTCCGGCTGCCGGCACCGGACATGATCCTCGTCACATCCATGATGACCTACTGGTATCCCGGCGTTTTTGAAGCCATAAGGCAGGTCAGGGCCGTATTTCCAGGCGTTCCCGTGGTGGCCGGCGGCGGTTATGTCACCCTCTGCCGCGGACACGCGGCCTCCTCCGGCGCGGATGTTCTCGTGGAAGGGCCTGGGGAATACGCCCTTGCCTCCCTGTGCCGGGATATTTTGAACGAAGACCTCGATTTCGTTCCGTCCCCCGGGAATCTGGATGCCTATCCCTACCCGGCGTTCGATCTGCTGCCCCGCAACGACCAGATTCCCATCCTGACATCCCGGGGCTGCCCCTTCGACTGCACCTACTGCGCTTCCCGGCTGCTATACCCCTCTTTTGCCAGGAGAAATCCGGACAGGGTTGTGGAAGAGATCGAGTTCTGGTATAAAAAGCACGGCATCGTCAATTTTTCCTTCTATGACGACGCCCTCCTGATCAGGCCGGAGGAGATGATTATCCCCCTGGCAAAGGAACTCGGGAAGAAGGGGCTTCCCTGCCGGTTTCACTGTCCGAACGGCCTCCATCTGAGGGAAGTCACCGAAGAAATCGCCGGGTTGATGTTTCACGCCGGATTCGAGACCATCCGTTTCGGTTTCGAAACTTCGGAAGAGTCCAGGCAGCGCAGCACGGGAGGGAAAGTGAAAAACCGGGACCTGGAAAGGGCCATCGCCTGCCTGAAGCGTGCAGGCTACCGCGGACGGGATATCGGCGTCTACCTGCTGTGCGGCTTGCCGGGGCAGGACGCCGCGGAAGTCCGCAACAGTATCGACTATGTCAGTGCCCGCGGCGCCCGGCCCATCATCGCCGAATATTCGCCCATCCCGGGAACCGCCCTGTGGGACCAGGCCGTGGCGGCTTCCCCGTTCCCGATAGCGGAAGAGCCCCTTTTTCACAACAACACGCTTCTTCCCTGCCGGAACGACCGTCTGGACTATGCCATGTATCGAGCCCTGAAAATGCTGACTCGGCAGGGCGTGCAGAAAGGTTGAAAGACGACATGAGATTGCCCTTCAGACATTCCGTACCAGGGTGTTTCCTGGTTGTCCTGATCGTGTTTTTCCCCTCCCTGCTGCAGGCGATGGATCTGGAAAAGCGCGTGGAAAAATTCGTTCTGAAAAACGGCCTGACGGTTTTGATCCTGGAGAGGCACATGAGTCCCACCGTTGCCCTCTACATCCGTCACCGGGTGGGTTCCGTCGACGAAAAGCTGGGCGAAACGGGCCTGGCCCATTTTCTCGAACACATGATGTTCAAGGGAACGACGACCATCGGGACAAAGGATTATCAGAAAGAGGTCCCCATCCTGTCCCGGATTAAAACGCTGGGGCAGTCCATCGACCACGAGCGGCTCAAGGGAGACAAGGCAGACCAGGAAAAAATTGCCGGCTGGCAGGAACAGCTGGAAAAATTACAGGCGCAGCACCGCAAACTTTTCATCCCCAACGAAATTGACCGGCTCTACACGGAAAACGGCGCCGATCATTTCAACGCAACGACTTCCCAGGATCTGACCTCGTATTTCGTCAGCCTGCCGTCCAACAAGATCGAACTGTGGGCACGCATCGAGGCGGATCGCATGGTCAATCCCGTCTTCCGCGATTTCTACGTGGAAAGGCAGGTGATCATGGAGGAGCGCCGGCAGCGGGTTGAATCGGATCCGGACGGAAAGTTGTACGAGCAGTTTTTATCGACGGCTTTTTCGGCCCATCCCTACGGACGCCCCACCCTCGGTTGGCCCTCCGACATGGCGAACCTGTCGCAGGCTGCCATGGCCGAGTTCATCCGGAAGTATCACGCCCCCAACAATACGGTCATTACCGTTGTTGGCGACGTCAGCACCCCCGAGGTGATGAAAATGATCAGGAGGTACTTCGGCCCCATTCCCGCTCAGCCTCTTCCCTCCCCCCTGGTGACGGAAGAACCGCCCCAGATGGGGGAAAAGCGCACCCGCCTTGCCATGGACGCCCATCCGAAACTGATGATCGGGTATCACAAGCCCAACATGCCCCACCAGGACGACTACGCCTTTGACCTGATCGAATCCATTCTCGCCAAGGGAAGGACCTCACGTCTCTATCGCCGCCTGGTCCTGGAAGAAGGGGTCGCCGAGAACATCAGCGTGGTCAATGGCATACCCGGCAGCCGATATCCGAACTTGTTCTCCGTTTTCGCCACGCCCCGGGCACCCCACGGCAACGATGAACTGGAACGCCTGATCGATGAAGAAATCGAACGCCTCAAAAATGAGCCTGTCGGCGCACAAGAGCTGGAAAAGACGAAAAACCAGCTGCGGGCCGATTATATCCGGGGCCTTGACTCAAACGAAGGCCTGGCGAACCAGCTGTCCTACTTTGAGTCCATCACCGGGGATTACCGTTACCTGACAACGTACCTCGAAAAACTGGATAAGGTAACCGCCGCCGATATCCGGCTGGCGGCACAAAAATATCTGAACGCCGAAAACAGATGCGTTTCCGCCCTGGTTCAGAAAAAGGACCGAAGGCCGGTTACGGATCAATCAAGCGGCCCAAGCCGGTATTAGCGGGGTGATTCGATCATGAAACGTCAGAAAAAAAGTCCGGTTCCGTTCCTGACCTTCTTTACCCTTCTCCTTCTGCTGCTGTTTTTTTCCGCTGTCTGCAGTTGGGCTGAAAAAACGGGATCGTACCCGGCGGCCGGGGCGAAAACGGCCGTTCTGAAAACCCAGGAAACGAAACGGATTGTCACCGGTCCGGAGAAAAAAAACGTTGCGGCCAAGAGGTCGAAAAAGATACGGCAGGCGGTAAAGAAAACGGAAACCGATGCAACGGCGGCGAGGTATGCTTCCCCGGAGTCGATTCTCTACCCCATTTTGCAGTATCAGATCCCCGAGGCCCGGCGGATCGTCCTTGAAAACGGCATCATTCTCTTTCTCCTTGAGAACCACGAACTGCCCCTGGTTGAGATGACCGCCGTCGTCAGAACCGGTTCCGCCTACGACCCGCCGGGGAAGGAAGGCCTGGCCGAACTGACCTGCCAATCCATGAGAACCGGAGGCACCCAATCCCTGACGGGCGACGCCCTTGACGACCGGCTCGACCGTTACGCCATCCGCATCGGGACAAGCGCCGACATGGAAATGGCGCGTTTCAAGCTGTCAGTCCTGAAAGAAAACCTGGAAATGGGAGTGGACCTGTTTTCCCAGATTCTACAGTCTCCGCGCTTCGATCCGAAAAAAGTTCAGACGGACAGGGACCTGATCCTGGAGGGGCTGCGAAGAATCGAGGACGATCCCCAGGAATACGCTTTCCGGGAGTTCAGGAAAAACCTTTACCGGGGAAATCCCCGGGGAAACCAGAAGACAGCCGCCTCGGTCGAGAACATCCAGGCGGCCGATCTGGCCGGTTTCCATCAAAAATATTTCTTCCCCGCCAACACGATGATCTCCGTGACCGGCGACATCACGCAGGATGAGGCCGTACGCCTTATTTCCGGATATTTCGTTCCTTCCGGGCGAAGCGGCAAACCGGAAACGCCGCCCCCGCCGTCGCTTTTGGGTGACGGCCGGGTGATCCTGGTTCAGAAAGAAACCCCCCAATCCATCGTCCTTGCAGGATTTGCCGCTCCCGACAAAAACTCGCCGGATTATTTCGCCTTCTCCATCCTTGACTTCGTCCTCGGAAGCGGCGGCTTCCAGTCCCGCATCTTCCGGGAAATCCGCAATAACCAGGGACTGGCCTACAGCGCCGGAAGCTTCTACAAGGCCCGCGAGGATTACGGGGTCTTCTCGGCTTACGGAATGACCAAAGCGGATTCGACGCTGCAGGTTCTCAATACGTTGAAAGCCATTGTAACGGAAGCGGGAAAGAGTCCCCTCGACACGGAGGAAATACAGTGGGCCAAAAAGTCGTTGACGAACGGTTTCCTTTTTTCCTTCGTCAGTGCCGAACAGATCGCATACCAGCAGATGATGATCGATTACGAACGGCTGCCCCATGACTTCCTGCAAAACTGGCGGGAGAATATCCAAAAGGTCCGGTCCGGGGAAATTCTCTCGCAGGCCCGGAAATATCTATCTCTCGACAGGGCGACGATTCTGGTTCTGGGA
>JAGVTI010000206.1 GCA_019136935.1 Deltaproteobacteria bacterium | reverse complement strand
AATGAATCGATTACGGAGGACGAGGCCAAAAAAAGCGGCATCAGGTAATTCGTCCTGAAAACCATCCCGCTGCAGCAGCTGGCCCATTTGGTCAGGCGGGTACTTGACGGGATTTGACTTCGTCGGAGGGAATGCAGACGTGGCAAGAATTCTGATTATCGATGACGACGAGATGTTTTCCGAGCTCCTGGACGGCGTCGTAAGACGGGAAGGGTACGAGACGCAATGCGCCTATACCCTGGAAGAAGGATTGAAGCAGGTTCAAAACGGTTTCTTTGACGTGGTTTTCCTGGATGTGAATCTCCCGGATGGGAACGGCCTGGAGATGCTTCCGTGTATCCGCGAGGCGCCCTCGTCGCCGGAGGTGATTATCCTGACCGGTATGGGAACCGCCGACGGTGCGGAATTGGCCATCAATAACGGTGTCTGGGACTATATCCAGAAACCTTCATCGGTTCATGTCATGATGCTTCCCCTGATCAGGGCCCTTCAATACCGGGAAGAAAAAATGAAGGGGAAGCCGCGGGTGGATCTGAAATTGGAGGGGATCGTGGGGAACGGTCCCAAGATCAAATCCTGCTACGGGCTTATCTCCGAAGCGGCCGTCACGGATGTGAATGTGCTCATTACCGGCGAAACGGGGACGGGCAAAGAGCTTTTCGCCAGGGCCATTCATGCCAGCAGCAGCCGTGCCTCCCGTAATTTTGTGGTGGTCGATTGTGCCGCCCTTCAGGAAACCCTGAAGGAAAGCACCCTTTTCGGTTACGAGAAAGGGGCCTTTACCGGGGCGGATCAGCGTCGCGAAGGGCTGATCAAGCAGGCGGACGGAGGAACCCTTTTTCTCGATGAAATCGGCGAGTTGCCTTTGGCGATGCAGAAAAGCTTTCTGCGGGTTCTGCAGGAGCACCATTTCCGTCCCCTGGGAAGCATCAACGAAATCAAGAGCAACTTCAGGTTGATTGCCGCCACGAACCGGGACCTGGAGGAGATGACCCGTGTGGGAAGTTTCCGCGAGGATCTCCTGTACCGGCTCCAGACCCTGACGATCGTTCTCCCTCCTTTACGGGAGTATCCGGAGGATATCGGCGATATCGCGCTTTATCACATTGACAAGATCTGCAAGCGCAACGGTCTTGAAACCAAGGCCGTTTCCCCCGATTTCATGGACGCCCTCGTTTCTTACGAATGGCCCGGAAATGTCCGGGAACTCGTCAATGCACTGGAGCGGGCTATCGCCGCTTCCTTTTCCAGCCCGACCCTTTTTCAACGACACCTGCCGAGTTCCATCCGGGTGAAACTGGCCAGGGCCGCCCTGGATGTGGATCCTCCCTTCGATGAGGGTGCGACCCTCTTTCCGGATCGATCCCTGCCCAAGTTGAAAGATTTGAGGGAAAGAACCTACATGGAGGTCGAAAGGAACTATCTCCGGCAGCTCATGAGAATCGCGGCAGGGGATATCGAACTGGCCTGCCGGATTTCCGATGTCGGCAGAACCCGTTTGTATGACCTTCTGAAGAAACACAATATTCCTGCCCGAGGCTGAACGCTTCCGCTTGTCACCGGCGTCCGTCACAAAGGGAAAACCCGTCCGCTTTTTCTGTACGCAATCCGAACAACCCGAACCAATCCCCGAAAATTATCCAGCTCCATCTGTTTGAAATTATTACTTCGGCAATTGAATCACTCAATTCCCGTCATTCCGTCGAAAGACGGAATCCAGAATGAATTTGACTGGATGCCGGATCGGGGAGGCTGTGTCGTAATGTCATTCTGAGCCGTCAGGCGAAGAATCTCGTTTTTTAACATCCCGTTATGATTAGATTCTTCACTTCGTTCAGAATGATCTCAAGTGTCAATCGGGTATTACGACACAGTCTCCTGCTCCGGCATGACGTTTTTGATCTTTGCTTGCCGAAGTAATAAAACAAGACAATTATTCGTTCTCTGGCTTTGGTATGCTAATTGCAAATAAAAGGGATGGTCATCCAGTTGTATGGACGACAAGAACTCACAGGGGGAATGATGACCATGGCGATAATTTTCTATTTACCGGGTTTTGAGGAG
>JAGVTI010000143.1 GCA_019136935.1 Deltaproteobacteria bacterium | reverse complement strand
GGCCTGAGGCATGGTTTTCTCTGGTACTCCAGTTCAGCTTTTCGACCTTTACGATGTTCTGGATGAAAAAGCACGATCCCGAGCTTCTGCGGGAACGGATGATCTTCTTAAAGCCTGGCGCCCATGGCTGGGATAAGGCGTTCATTTTGGGAGGAACGGCAGTTTTTGTTCCCTATCTTCTGCTCCCCGGTTTGGATGCCGTGCGTTACGGATGGTCGGCGGTCCCTCCATCCGTTGCACGAGCGGCTTTTCTGGGTATCGTGGTTTCTCTGGCCGTTTATTTCCGGGTCATTCGGGAAAACCGTTATCTAACCGGCGTTATCGAAATCCAGCAGGAACGGGGGCACCGGGTTGTCGATACGGGACCCTACCGCTGTGTTCGCCACCCGATGTATTCAGGTGCGATCATGACGCTTTTCAGCCTGCCCCTCGCCCTGGGTTCCCTCTGGGCGCTCATTCCCGCCTCGCTGCTGACCGTCATGCTGCTGGTGAGGACCCATTTTGAAGACAGGATGCTGCATGCGGAACTGGAAGGTTATCGGGACTACGCGAAAAGGACCCGCCACCGAATCATCCCGGGGGTGTGGCGACCACGTTCCCTGCCAGGACTTTGCTGTTCCCCGGTCTTTCCGGTCCGGCACCGTGTGCTTCCTGGACGGGTTACTTCCGGGCTTTGCAGATCGGATACGCATCGAAGGTGACGCCGCTGGATCGTTCTCGTGGCGGTTTTTGCTTTCGCATTCCTCGATGAGCGTCCAACGCTGCGTGAATGAGCCGGCATTGCGCCGATTGCGCTCGGTGTCCTCATCTAATAATATTACTGTCTTATGAATAGGTAATACAGTCGGCCTTCTTTATAAGTCTGCCCTGCCAGTCTTCCGGCCGTATCGCCTTCCCCCATGTAGACGTCGCATCTGCCCGGGGCACGGATTGCGCCGCCGGTGTCCTGATCCAGTGCAAAGCCCTCGTATGATTTTTGAAGCACGTCGGTGCCGTTTGCCTGCGGCAGGGTGGTGGAAAGAAAGGCCAGGCAGGCCCGCGGGTAGACGGATTTGTCGGTGGCGATGGTACGCAGAGCCGTTACCGGTTCATTGATACTTCCCCGCGGCGGGCCGCCTTCTACGCGGAAGAAGACAAAGCGGGGGTTGAGATCGGTATATTCCCGGATTTCATCGGGATGGGCCTTGAAGTACGCAATCATCGAGGACAGGCTCATCTGGTCTCTTGATATCTTCCCATCCTGGACCATCTGCTGGCCGATGCTTTTATACTCATGACCGTTATTTGCGGCATAACCGATTCCAACAAGCGAACCATCGGGCTGCCGGATCTTGGCCGAACCCTGCACGTGAACGAGGTAGACCTCGAATGGGTCGGCCAGCCACATAATCTCTTTTCCCTTCAACATCCCTGAGCTTTCGATTTCGTCACGGGCGGGATAAGAAACGATGCCGTCGCCTGAGTATCTGCCCACCGTATTGCCTTCAGAGTCTTTCACAAGGTCTTCGGGTTGGCCGTACAGGGGATATTGAAAACGCCCTCCGGGTTTTGGGGAGCCTTCGAATACCGGGGTGTAGTAGCCGGTGAAGAGGACCGTTCCTTTGTCGTCGCAGCCGACGGAAATATAGACGTCAAACCGGTCACGGATGAGGGCGTTGAGTTGTTCGCCGCTGTATCCGTCGTCGATCAGCTTTAAAAACGCCTTCAGGCTGTCTTCCGCCTGTTGATGCGGGATGTCGCTGTATGGGAAGTACTGTTCGCTGGAGGGTTTCTTGAGATAGTTTAAACTGTTGTGGATGGCCGTCTTCAGATTGGACAGATCAAGGCACGCCCCGGTAAAATCCGGTATCTCGTCAGGGTCGGTTATTTTCCTCAGGGCGAATTCTCCCGGCGGCAGCGGTTTTGAGTATTCCGGTTTTTCCGGTTTCGGTATCCGCGGTATGTCTTCCACCAGGATTGGGGCCCCGTGACAGCCGATTAGAAACATGACCAAGACGAACCCGATTGCCAGAGAAATTCTTGCCTTCATAAAGTTACCGACTTCCTTTCCCGAACAGTAATCTCTTTTT
>JAGVTI010000264.1 GCA_019136935.1 Deltaproteobacteria bacterium | reverse complement strand
TTTTTCGATCAAAGCAGATGTTACGGCTGCCAGACATGCAGCGTCACCTGTAAAGACTGGAACTTTCTGGAGCCGGGAGCGGAAAAATGGATGACCGTCTACGATTTTGAAGACGGTGTCTTTCCGCAGCTGAGGCTTCATATCCTCGCATTCGGTTGCGGCCACTGTGAAAAGCCCGTTTGCCTCAACGCCTGTCCGAACAGCGCGATTTTCAAAGAGGAAAAGTACGGCGCCGTTCTCGTCGATCCGGACAAGTGCAAAGGAACCCGCCAGTGCGCGGTGGCATGCCCTTACGGGGCTCCCAAATTCAGCAGCGATACGCCGGGGACGAAGATGAGCAAATGCACCATGTGCATCGACCGCCTGGAAAAAGGCGATATTCCGGCCTGCGTCGCCTCCTGCCCGTTAAGAGCGATGGATTTCGGCCCCCTGGAAGAGATGATCGCCAGGTACGGCGACTTGAGACAGCTCGACGGCATGCCGGCACCGGTGACCAGACCCGCATTGATCTGCAAACCGAATGCCCCCAAGGTCAATCTGGTTCCTTATGACAAGGATAAGGCGATTGAACTGATGAGAATCCGTCAAGACATGGGCCTTGTTTTTGACAACCTCGAAGAGGTCACCATCCTGGAGCCGGACACCATAAAGCGCTCCCGGAGCACGTTCAAAATGAAACATGCAAACAACGCCGACCTGATGGAGGCCACGCGCAACGACATCGGTTAAAGCGATACATATTCATGCTCTCCGCTGCATCGGCGCGCACCGCCGGTGCAGCGCACGCATGCGGGGAATTGGATCGACCTTTTTATTTTTCAATGAATAAAAATAACGGAGATTACGGACGAAACATGTGCTACATGTTTTCGGGTCAGGATACTCTCGAGTAATACGGCAGCTTTCCCATAGAATGCATGAAGGAGATTCATGAGTTTACCGGTAACAGACATCGAAATGCCCGACTCGGAGGGGCATTTCGGAGAATACGGCGGACGGTATGTACCTCCGCAGTTGGCATCCGCACTGGAAGAAATCACGGTCGCCTACAACACCCTGAAAGTTGACGAAAGTTTCAAGAAGGAGCTTTACGCTCTTTATAAGAATTATGCCGGCCGGCCAAGCCCGCTTTCCTTTGCTCTGAATCTTTCGAATAAAATAGGCGGTGCCCGGATTTATCTGAAGCGGGAGGACCTGAACCATACAGGTGCCCACAAGATCAACCACTGCCTCGGAGAAGCGCTTCTGGCCAAAAGAATGGGCAAGAAGAAAATCATTATCGACACGGGTGCAGGCCAAAATGGGGTGGCTCTGGCTTCGGTGGCGAATCTTTTGGGGTTGGAATGCGATATCTACATGGGAGAAGTCGATATCGCCAAGGAGAAACCGAACGTCGTCCGGATGAAGATTCTCGGAGCCAACCTGATCCCGGTGACCAGGGGGCAACGGACTTTGAAGGAGGCGGTGGACGAGGCCTTCGAGGCTTACCTGAAAGACCCGGTAACCCAATTTTACGCCATCGGTTCCGTGGTGGGTCCCCATCCTTTTCCCATGATGGTTCGCGATTTCCAACAGATCATCGGGATGGAGGCCAAGGAACAGTTCCTGGAAAAGACGGGTGCCCTGCCGGATAATCTCGTGGCCTGTGTGGGGGGCGGATCGAATGCCATGGGCCTTTTCACGGCTTTTCTGGCTGACGACGCGGTGAACATCTATGGCGTGGAACCGTCCGGGCTGGGTTTGAACCGCGGCGAGCATGCCGCTACCCTGACAATGGGCACACCGGGGGTTCTACACGGATTCAAGTCCTATTTGCTGCAGGATGAAAAGGGGGAATCCTTGAATGTTTATTCTGTGGCGAGCGGCCTGGATTATCCGGGAGTGGGACCCCAACTCAGCCTGCTCAAGGATATCGGCCGGGTTCGCTGTGTGACGGCTGACGATCGGGAGGCCATTGACGCTTTCTTTGAACTGTCGCGGACGGAAGGCGTCATTCCTGCCCTGGAAAGTGCCCATGCCGTTGCCTATGCGGTAAAGTTGGCCCAAAAACTGGGGAGGGAAAAGACCGTTC
>JAGVTI010000159.1 GCA_019136935.1 Deltaproteobacteria bacterium | reverse complement strand
GGCGGCGGCGACAAGGTGATTCAACGGTGCCGAATCGGAGACGATTTCCGCTTCAAAACCCAGATTTTCCCGCTTGTTGACGATGGCTGCCCCGTGGTCGCCAATGGGTCCGTTGAGAATGATCACATCCCCCGGTTTAATTGACGCCGGAGAAATCAAACCGGGATAGCGGATAACCCCGACGCCGGCGGTATTGATGAAAAGGCCGTCGGCGGCGCCTCGGGTGACGACCTTGGTATCGCCCGTGACGACTTGCACGTCCGCCTCCGCGGCCGCTTCCGCCATGGATTGAATGATCTTTTCCAACTCCGCCATGGGGAAGCCTTCCTCCAGGATGAACCCTGCACTGAGGAAGAGGGGGACGCCCCCGCACATGGAAAGGTCGTTGACCGTCCCGTGAACCGCCAGGGACCCGATATTGCCACCGGGAAAAAACAGGGGGTTGACGACGTAGGAGTCCGTGGTAAAGCAGAGTTTTTCCGCCCCGACCTTGAGCACCGCCCCGTCTTCCAGACGGCCCAGGAGGTCATTCTGAAAATGGGGGAGAAACGTTTCCCGGATGATTTCATTGGTCAGGAGTCCCCCGCCGCCGTGGGCGAGGAGAATTTTGTCGTATTTCATAAGGACCTTTCTTTCTTGATCCGGTATCCGGCTACAACCGCCTGACCCAGGGCGATGCAGCCGTCGTTGTTCGGAACCAGGCGATGTCGTAGCACCTTGAGACCCACCTGCTCTAACGAACGGACACATCCCTCGTAGAGGATGCGGTTCTGGAAGCAGCCGCCGCTCAAGGCCGCCCGGTCGAGGTTTTCTTCCGCGCATATCTGTCTGGAGAGGTCCGCGAAGGCGGCGATCAGGGTGGCGTGAAACAACGCCGCCAGATCCGGCACCGGTTTTCCTGCAAGAATTTGCTCCGTCAGGATACGGATTGCCGGGGACATGTCAAGGATAAAGACGCCGTTTTCCTTTTCGATATCGTAAGGCAAAACGGTCCCTTGCCCCTTCCGGGCCAGGGCTTCCAGTTCCATGGCCGCCTGGCCTTCGAAATGGACCTTTTCCCGACGAAGCCCCAGGATCGCCGCGACGCCGTCGAAGAGGCGTCCCAGGCTGGACGTTTCGGGGCTGTTGATCCGCCGGTCGAGAATCCGCTCCATCATGGCGGGGGCGAAATCTGCGGGCAGGAGCCGCAGCCGTCCTGCCCATTCCGGCCAGGATTCACCATATGCCATCTGCAGGAGCCCCACCGCCGTCCGCCAGGGATGGCGGATGGCCGTTTCCCCCGTCGGCAGGAGAAAGTGCTTCAGGTGACCCCGCCGGATGAAATCCGTCTCATCGGCCAGGAGGAATTCGCCGCCCCAGATGCGCCCGTCCGTTCCCAGACCGGTGCCGTCCATGGCGAGGCCCAATACGGTGCCCGTCTCACGGTTTTCGGCGAGGCAACTCACGATGTGGGCGTGGTGGTGCTGGACGAAAATCACCTTCCGGTCTTTCATGCAAGCGGCCGTCCGGCTGGCGTAGTAATCGGGGTGGAGATCACAGGCGATGACCTCCGGGCGGCATTCGGTGATCCGTTCCATGAGCGCCATGGTCTCGTGGAAGAAATCCCGTGCCAGCGGCGTTTCCAGGTCGCCGATATGGGGACTCAGGAAGGCCATGTTTTCCTTGACGAGACAGAGGATCCCCTTCAGTTCCGCTCCCAGGGCCAGGACTTCCGGCAGGGGTTCCCGGAGAAACAATGGCCGGGGGGCGAGACCGCGGGACCGCCGGAAAAGCGTCGGTGCACCGGCGTAAACGGCGGCAATGCCGTCGTCACAACGGACCAGGATGTCCCGGTTGTGGATGAGGAAGAAATCGGCGATTTCCTGCAGGCGCTCGACCGCTTCACGGTTTTGGATGCAGATGGGTTCGTCGCTCTTGTTGGCGCTGGTCATGACCAGCGCCTGGAATTCCTGCAAAATCAGGTGGTGAAGCGGCGTGTAGGGGAGCATGATTCCGAAGGTGTCGACGCCGGGGGCGACGGCCGTAGCGATGGCCGACCGGTATTTTTTGTGTAAAAGTACGATGGGCCGTTGC
>JAGVTI010000227.1 GCA_019136935.1 Deltaproteobacteria bacterium | reverse complement strand
TTTTTCTCCCGGAGCGAAGAGGATGCGGTAGAGGCTGCCGCGACTTTCGGTTATCCCGTTGCGCTGAAGGCCATTTCACCGGATTTCACGCATAAGAGCGCCGCCGGCGCCGTCGTCCTTGGAATTGACAATGAGGCGAAACTGAGAGAAGCCCTGAAAAAGATGAAGGAAAGGCTCGCGGCCCAAGGGGCCGGGCTGTCGGATTTTCTGCTTCAGAGGATGGCTCTCCCCGGACCGGAACTGTTTTTGGGGGGCAAGCAGGACCCGCATTACGGACCGGTTTTGATCCTGGGGCATGGGGGCGTGAAGGTGGAAAGCCATGACCGGTTTCTCACCGCGCTGGCCCCGGTATCTCCCGAGACGGCGGCCGACATGCTGACACGGCTGGAAGGGGGACCCTCGATCGAAAGCCGTTATTTTCCTGAGCTGGTCAGGATCCTGGTGCAGTTTTCGAAACTGCTCTGCGGCAATCCCCACCTGGATGAAATCGATCTCAACCCCCTGCGTCTGCTGCCGGAGACCGGAGAGGTCAAAGCCCTGGACGTTCGGTTACTGTTTCAGAAGGGATGAAGTGAATACGGCGGTGCGACCTGCATCGTACGCCCGGCGGGATTTAGCGAAAAATTCCCTTCATACGGGCGATTCGCCGCCGTTTGTGCTTCCTGGAACGGCGCATAGTCCGTTCACGGGTGCGGATGCCGTTTGATCGCTTTTCCCCGGTTCGATGATGACGCCGGAAAACAGGATCGAGATCGTGCGGTCGGCGACGCCCCGGACATCGAGGCTTCCCCCGTCCTTGAACCAGCGGTAAATCCAGTTGATCATGCCGATCAGGGAAAACGTGATCAAGGGGATTTCGATGTCCCTGGCCATTCCCTTTTCGACGAGCAGTTCAAATTGAGTATGATAGAGATGATAGATCTGTTTTTCCTTTTCTTTGATCATCATCCGCAATTTCGGGGGGAGCTTGTCGTTATCCTCCACAAAGACTTTGACCGGTTTCTTTTTCCGCTCCAGGATGGTGATGTGGAAGAAAATCATTTCCCGGACCCGTTCCACCGGATCGGGTACCCGGTCGATAATTTCCTGCAGGCCGCCGATCAAGTCATCGGCGATGCTTTCGATGATGGCGAACAGGAGATGATCCTTGCTTTTGAAATAGTAATAAATGACGGGATTTTCGACGCCGACTTTTTCCGTGATCTTCCGGATCGGGGTGTTGCTGTAACCGTACCGGTAGAAAAGGTCCGTTGCCTTTTTCAGAATCAGTTCCTTGGTTGTAAGCCGGGCCATAAAAATCGAATCCCTTGATATGTGCCGGGTGCGGATTCCCGAATTTCGGAACACCAGTCCAAAACAGGCCGTACCGATGCCTGTTTCCTGTTGGGGACAGGACGCCTTGTTTGATTTTTCTCTATACCATTAGAAGATCACAATAGTCCATTATGGATATGATTGGGTAATTTGAAGCCGGTCCTGTGATGCCCGCCGGGTCTGTTTATTCCGGGCAGCTTGGCGTATGGACGACCCGTGTAGCCGCCGTCCGGGGTCTGTACACGCCGGTAGTCATAATCATCGAGTAAATCGAGAGCATAGCTGGATTCGACGGCGACACGCGGGAGCGCTCGATCGCGGACCGGAGAAAAAAATGTCAATCGGCGCCTGACCGGCATTCAAGGCAGATCGTCTCAAAGTCCATGTGCTGTTTCAGGATCATGGTGCCGCCGCCCTCTGAAACAATCTGCTGCACGGCGCCGGCATTCCGGATCCTGACCCCGGCGATGTGGGTCACCGGCGTTCCGTCGTAAACCTCCGGACGCATGAACGCGGACGGCCCCAGAATGACAACGGCGCGGGGATTGCCGAGTCCCGACAGCAATTCGTCCATGGTGCCGGTGACGATGGAGGTGGCGGTTATGATGGCAACGCTGCACGCGGCCAGAGATGCGCGGCCTTCCTCCGGAGAGATGGTTTCCGGTATGTCACTTTCCAGCTCCTGGATATCCAGCCTGCAGCCGGACCGGCGCAAACTCGGCACGAGAGGGCCGAAAAAGCCCACCATCGTGACATGGTCGGAGGCCTGAATGTTGACAAGTTCCAGAACGTCGGTCCTGGTAGTTCGGGGATGCGGCAATCCCGCCGCAAGAGCGTTGGCCGTTGCAAGGCCTGTGGACCTGGAAAGCGGGTTAATGGGGTTTCCCAGCATCTCGAGGAGTTCCCGGGCCGGCCTTCCGGCAAGCGTCCCGGCCTTGGACTCGTGAGTGCAGCTTCCCGAATGCGTCTGGGCCGTCCAGGCAATCCCGATGTTCCCGTTGTCCAGCCGCACGCTTGTGTATCCGAGCCCGATACGCACATCGGACACGGCAAGACCTTCAGAAACAGGTCTCAGGTAATCGATTATCTTCCGCTGAATTGTTTTGTCCATGACAGTCCCCGACGACAATTTGATGGCCGAACCATGGGTCCTTTCGTTTTTACATGACGTTATGATTTACTATATATAACCGACTTATGCAACATCGGAATAAGCCGTGGATGTCCAGGCAGAATCCGCCCGCCGGAAAAATAAAACGTGCGATTCATGCGGGCATTACTGGTTCGGCATCCCTGCCGAACCACGGTGAATCCGTTTCAATACGCGATTCAAAAGTTTGCGCAGCTCCCCGGACCAAAGGACGATGCTGGCCATTGCGGCGCATGTGAACCACTGGCCGAACGTCAAGGGGGCCGTGCCGAAAGCGCGGTTAAGGAAGCCGAGATGGACGACGAGCACCTGGAGGGCCACCGACAGGGCGATCGCGCCCCAGAGCCATGGATTGGCGAACATGGAATGGAACGCGCTCGAGGTTTCCGAGCGGGCGTTCAGACAGTTGAACAGCTGGGCGAAGACCAGAACCGTGAAACCGGCGGTGCGCGCATTGACGAGGTCGCGCTCACCTTCGATAAGCCCGCCGGGCAGGTACATGTCGATGGTCATCAGCGACACCACGGCCATCACCGCGCCGATCCAGAGCACGCCGCCCCACATGCGCCCGTCGATCACCCGGTCGGTGAGCCTGCGCGGTTTGCGGGCCATGACGTCGTCCGTTTCCGGATCGACTCCCATCGCCAGGGCAGGGCCCGAGTCGGTGATCAGGTTGATCCACAGGATCTGCGTGGCGAGCAGGGGCAGCACCAGGGCGCCGTCGCCGTCGCTCAGGCCGATCGCGGCGGCCATCACGACGCCCAGAAAGACCGTGAGCACTTCGCCCATGTTCGAGGAGAGCAGGTACCGCAGGCACTTCCGGATATTGTCGAAAATGGCGCGGCCCTCCCGTACGGCCGCGACGATCGTGGTGAAGTTGTCGTCGGAGAGGATCATTTTGGCCGCTTCCTTGGCCACCTCCGTGCCGGTGATGCCCATGGCCACGCCGATGTCGGCCGACTTCAGCGCGGGGGCATCGTTGACGCCGTCGCCGGTCATGGCCACGATTTTCCCGTCGGCCTGGAGTGCGTCGACGATTCGCAGCTTGTGCTTCGGAGCCACCCGCGCATAGACCGAGGTTTCCCGGACCGCCTCGGCGAAGGCTGCGTCGCCCATTTCATCGAGTTCAATCCCCGTAACGGCGTTGGCGCCGGGCTCCACGATTCCCAGATCCGCGGCGATACGGGCTGCCGTGCGCGGATGATCGCCGGTGATCATCACCACCCGGATGCCGGCGCGGTGAGCTTCCCGAATGGCCGGCCCGACTTCCTCGCGCGGGGGGTCGATGATCCCCACGGTGCCCGCGAACACGAGATCCTGTTCGAGTTTCTCCCCGGCCGACAGGTCCGGATCCGAACCAAGGGGCCGGTAGGCTACGGCCAATGTCCGCAGGGCGTCATCGGAAAGGCGGTCGACATCGTCCAGGATGCGTTTGCGCAGCGAATCATCGAGGGGTACGGCGGCCGTTCCGAGGCGGAGCCGTGCGCACCGGTTCAGGAGGATGTCCGGCGCACCTTTGGCGATCAGCACGATCTGGCCGTTGTGCTTGAGGTCGATGTTGAGGGTCGACATCATCTTCCGTTCGGAGGTGAAGGGGATTTCACCGATGCGCTCGAAACGCCGCTCGCGAAGCTCGTTGACGCCGAGCTTGCGTTCGGCCACCAGGAAGGCCGCTTCCGTCGGGTCGCCCTGGATTTCCCACCGGCCTTCTTCCGTCCGGCGCAGGTATGCGTTTCCTGCGAGGCTTCCACCACTCAGAACGGCGATGTTCTCGTCATACAGGGGTCCGTCTTTCAAATCGGAACCTTCGTGTTCGACTCTGCCCAGAGGTTCATAGCCCACTCCCGTGATGCGGGTGCTGCCCGAGGCGGTCATGACCCGTTCAATGGTCATCTCCGAGCGGGTCAGCGTGCCGGTCTTGTCGGAGGCGATGACCGACGCCGAACCCAGCGTTTCCACCGACGAAAGCTTCTTGACGATGGCATTGCGCTTTGCCATCCTCTGCACGCCCATGGCGAGGACGACGGACAGGATGGCGGGTAACCCCTCCGGCACGGCCGCCACGGCCAGGGACACCCCGAGCAGGAGGACACTGATGACGGCGGCGGCCGTGCGGACTTCGAAGACCAGCAGAACGGTCGCCACCACCACGGCGGCGATGATGACGATGGCAACGGCCAGCATACGGCCGATCCGGCCCACTTCTTTCTGCAGCGGTGTGGGATCTTCCTGCGTCGCCTCCAGCATTTCGGCGATCGCGCCCATCTGGGTCGCCATCCCGGTTGCGGTGACCACGGCGCGGCCGGAGCCCTGCGCGACGGCCGTTCCCTTGAAGACCATGTTGATCCGGTCCCCGAGCGCCTTCGGTTCGTTCAGGGTAACGGCGTCTTTCAGCACGGATTCGCTTTCGCCGGTCAGGGAGGCTTCCTGCACGCGCAGTGAAGCGGCCTGGACGAGGCGCGCATCGGCACCCACGGCGTCGCCTTCCCCGAGAACGATCAGGTCGCCGCGCACCAGTCCGGCGCTGGGAATCCTGAGCATCACCCCGTCCCGTATGACGGCGGAGGTCACTGCCGTCATACGGGTCAGCGCCGCGACCGCCTTCTCCGCCTTGCTTTCCTGCATGTAGCCAAGAAAACCGTTCAGCACGACGATCAGGGCGATAACGACCGCATCGACCGGGAAGCCGGACCGTCCCTCGATTACCCAGGCGGTAAGCGAAATGACGATGGCGATCAGGAGCAGGTAAATCAGGGGATCCTGGAACTGGGTCAGGAAACGCTTCCATGCCGGCATCCGGGTCGCCGTGCGAAGCTCGTTCGGACCGTCTTTTGAACGTCTCCGGGCGGCCTCCTTCGAGGCAAGTCCATTTTCCAGGTCCGTTCCAAGAGCCTCTGCCACCGTGCCGACGTCCATGACGGACGGATCGTTCAGTTGGATAGTCTGGGGCATGTTTCAATCTCGCTGCTGTTTGATTTTTTCATATGGCACTTTCGTGTTTGCGCGTTTCGGTTCAGGCCGGGCGCTTTTTTGGTTATTCCAGGGATCGCCGGCGAGGAATCGTCTCTCGGAATACGGCCCGGGAGGGAAATTCATGCGTTTCGCCGTTTGCTTTGAATTTATACAAAACCTCCCGTCCTGTCTACAATATTCGGCAGTGAGGAATCCGGCCGCGTCCGTAATCCTCCCCGGCCGGACCAAAAAAAACTTTTTATCTCCCTTTAATCGTGCTATAGACACCGCACCTGGAGGTGTAGGTGCATGGCGCTTCAATATTCCGATCCTCAGGTTTTTTTGTTTCTGAGTCAGATCCTGGGGAAGCGGGTTTTAAACCGGCGGAACAAAAAGATCGGGAAGGTCATGGACCTGGTCGTCGGTCTGGTTGAGCCCTATCCCATCGTCACGGAAGTGCTCCTTTCTCCCGCGGGTTCGAGGGAGAATTACTGCGTTCCCTGGAGCAGGGTCCTGGAAATGGACCGGGTGCTCAGGGTGGACGATTTTTCACCCGAAGAATGCCGCAGACCGGAAAACCGGGAGGGAGAAATCTTTCTCAAGGATACGCTGCTGGACAAGCAGGTTGTCGATACGAACGGCGCCAAGGTGAGAAGGGTCAATGATCTGCAGTTTCTGAAGGCCCACAACCTGCTGCACCTGGTTCACGTCGATGTCGGGTTCCGGGGACTGATGCGGAGAGCCGGCCTGGTAAAACCCATGGACGTGTTTCTGCAAGGGCTCATGGACTACACGCTGGCGGATCAGTTCATCGCCTGGAAATATATTCAGCCCTTGTCTTCGCCGGACCTGCTCAAACTGAAGATCGCCCAGGACAGGCTGTCCCAGATACATCCGGCCGATCTCGCTGATATCATCGAAGACCTCGACATTCACCAACGGGCGGCGGTGTTCCAGTCCCTGGATATCGAAACGGCGGCGGAGACCCTGGAAGAAACGGATCCGAAGATTCAGGTCAGCCTGATCAAGGAACTGAAACCCGAAGATGCATCCGACATCATCGAGGAAATGTCCCTGAACGAAGCGGCGGACCTGCTGGCGGATCTTCCGAAGCACCAGGCGGAGGGGATCCTGAGCGAAATGGAGCAGGACATCGCCGAGGACGTAAAGGAATTGCTGGCCCTTCCCGAAGAGAAAGCCGGCGGATTGATGACGACGGCGTTCCTGAGTTATCCTCCGACCCTGACCGTGGGCGAGGCCCTGGAGAATATCCGCCGTGAAGCGGAGGACATGGATTTTGCCTACTATGTCTATGTCATCGATGCGGACGAGCATCTCCTGGGAATGATGAGCTTGCGGGAACTCCTGGTTTCACCTCCGGAAGGCAAGCTGGAAGATTTCATGGATACGCGCATCGTATCCGTGAACATCGAGGAAGACGAGAAAGAAATCGCGAACATGTTCGCAAAATACGGGGTTATGGCCATCCCGGTTGTCGATGACGACGAACGGATGATGGGGGTGATCATTTTTCGTAACATACTGGAGATTATCGCTCCGCACCTGGGGAAATAGGCGAGATGAACGAAGAGGGAGACATACGCGGCCATGGCGAAGCGATTTTTCACGCGCATTCGGGGAAGAGTCTCCGGTGTTTTCCAGAAGCGGTTCTGGGTCACCCTTTCGGTCTTCTTCGCCCTTGTCGGTCCCGGAATCATCACGTCCAACGTCGACAATGACGCCGGCGGCATTACCACCTATTCTCTCGCGGGTTCCGAGTACGGTTTGTCCCTCCTGTGGATTCTGGTTCCCGTCACCTTCGCCCTGATCATCATCCAGGAAATGTGTGCCCGGATGGGCGTCGTCACCGGCAAAGGTCTTTCGGACCTGATCCGGGAGCGGTTCGGTGCGAAAATCACCTTCTACCTGATGATCATTCTCTTCTTGACCAACCTGGGGAACACCATTTCCGAGTTTGCCGGGGTCGCGGCGAGCCTGGAGATATTCGGCATCAGCAAATACATCTCCGTGCCGATCGCGGCGGTCTTCGTCTGGTGGCTGGTCATCAAGTGGAATTACAAATCCGTGGAGAAGGTCTTTCTGGTCGCCTGCCTCTTCTATCTGTCCTACATTGTTTCCGGAGTCATGGGCGATCCGGACTGGGGCGAAATCGGAACGGCGTTCGTCCAGCCGGATCTCCGGTTCGACGCCGCCTATCTGACCATGGCGATCGGAATCATCGGCACCACCATCGCTCCCTGGATGCAGTTTTACCTGCAGTCCTCCGTGGTGGATAAAGGAGTCCGCACCGCCGATTACCGTTACATCAGGATGGACGTCATCGTCGGCTCGTTCATGGTCAACGTCGTGGCGTTTTTCATCATCATGCTGTGCGCCGTGACCCTGTTCCAGAACGGGATACAGATCGAAACGGCCAAGGACGCGGCCCTGGCGCTGGAACCCATGGCCGGAAAGTACTGCTCGCTGCTGTTTGCCTTCGGCCTCCTGAACGCGTCACTCTTCGCCGCTTCCATTCTCCCCCTGTCCACGGCCTATACCATCTGTGAAGCCTTCGGCTGGGAATCGAGCCTTGATCACAAGTTTGTCGAAGCGCCCCAGTTTTACGGCCTCTATTCCCTGACGGTTTTTCTGGGTGCGGGGATCATTCTCTTCCCGAACTTTCCCCTGATCTGGATCATGTATTATACCCAGGTTCTGAACGGGCTTCTTCTGCCCGTCGTTCTTGTCTTCATGCTCCTTCTGGTCAACGACCGGCGTCTCATGGGGCAGTACGCGAACGGATGGACGATGAACGTCCTGTCCTGGGTTACCGTGTCGGCGCTGGTGATTCTGTCCTTGTCGATGGTTGTTTCCCTGATTCAGGCAGGTTGATCCTGGATTCCGGAGATTTCCGGTAGAGAAGAAGGGTCCGCCCGAGAATCTGCGTGATTTCCGCATTCAGGTTTCCCGCGAGTTGTTCAGCCGCCTCCTGTCTTTCCAGGAGGCAACTTTCCAGAAGCTTGACCTTGATCAGTTCGTGATGGCTCAAGGCGGCGTCGGTTTCCCGGAGGAGGGTTCCGGTGATCTCGCTTTTACCGATTGTGACCACGGGCTTGAGATCATGTCCCAGGCTCCGCAGGTATCTTTTCTGTTTTCCCGTCAGCATGGCGTTTCCTCTTCAGTTTCAGTTTTCCGGCATCATTTCAGAAGATCGAAGAGCCTGGACCACCTGACCCCGAACGCTTCCCTGTCCCAGGACCAGTAGATGATGAAGGCCTTGCCCATGACATCCTTCAGATCGACGACACCCCAGAAACGGCTGTCGTAACTCTGATCCCGGTTGTCGCCCATGACGAAAATGGCGTTGGGCGGGACCGTGACGGGCGGCAGATTGTCCCGGGGCTGAAGGGAGCCGGGGATGATGTACTGGTCGACGTAAACGCCGTACCGGTCGTTATAGGGTTTCCCGTTCAGGTAGATTTGCTTGTTTTTGATTTCAATCGTGTCTCCGCTGACACCGATGACGCGCTTGATGAAATCTTTCGAGCGGTCCTGGGGGTAGATGAACACGACGATATCGTCCCGTTTCGGATCGCCGACCGGAATGATCGTATTTCTCAGGAAAGGCACTTTGACGCCGTAGATGAATTTGTTGACCAGAATGTGATCTCCGATCTGCAGCGTGGGTTTCATGGAGCCCGAGGGAATTTTAAAGGCCTGAACGATGAAGGTCCGGATGAACATGGCGATCAGGATCGCGATAATGATGGCTTCCGCGTATTCCTGGAATTTCGATTTTTGTTTTGCCTTTTGGATCATATGCTTATTCCTTAATCATAGGAGGATAAAAGAGTGAAACAAACCAGTACGGTGGCCACGGAGCCTTTCCAGAAAAGGCCCGAGATTCGCCCGAGCAAGACTCCGAAAGAGGTCCTGTAGGAAGGTTTCAATTTCGCTTCCTGGACCGTGAGGTCAC
>JAGVTI010000241.1 GCA_019136935.1 Deltaproteobacteria bacterium | reverse complement strand
TCTTCAGGACACGGAAGGGGGCTTCCTGAACCCGTTCGAACTTCAGTTCGCCAATCTGATTCAACTCCCAGAGCACGCTCATACCAAAGGATTTCGATACATTGATCGTATTCGTCTGGCACATATTGATCAGGATGGGGTTGGTTTCCTCCTTCATGTCCACCTCGCGGGCCCCTCCGACGATATCCGCAAGATTCTCGTTCTGGGCCAGGATCTTCGCCGCCACACTGCTGGCCTCCCCCAGGGACAGGCAGTAAACGGAACTGCCGCGGGCGTCACGATTTCTTGCCGCATCGGCATGAATGCTGACGAACAGGTCCGCGCCATATTCCCGGGCGATCTTCAACCGTTTGTTAAAGGGAACGTAATAATCCCCGTCCCGTGTCAGGTAGGCCTGGAAAAAACCGTGCCGGTCCAGGGCTTTCTTGAGTCGCCGGCCAATCGCCAGAACAACGTCCTTTTCGTAGGTTCCGTTTTTCCCGACAGCCCCGGGATCATCTCCGCCGTGGCCGGGATCGATGACGATGATCCTCCTTTTTTTCGAAACCTTGACCTGCTCCCGCAGCCGGCTTTCCTGCCGGCTCACTTCCGGAAGCTCAACATCGATAACCAGACGGTCCGGCTTGTCCAGGAACTGCTTCAAGGGAAAAACGTTCGCCTCCGAACCTTTTTCCAACTCGACCCGGACCAGGACATCCCCTTCAACCGACGCAGCAACCGCCAGTTTCTCGATACCCGATTTGTCGATCCTCGTTTCCCGGGGAACCGACTCGGAGCAGGCCGTTTTACGGAAGGTAACGATCAAGATGCCATCCTGCCGGGAGGTTTCAAAGACAGGGGGCTCCGTCAGGTCAAAAACAACCCGCGTGTGATCCGGGGCGGTCCAGTAGCGCATGTTGGTCACGCTTCCCCCCGCCCGGGCATCGCCCGCAGCAGAAAAAAATGCCGCCAAGAACACCAGCAAAACAAAAATTTTAAATATTTTCCCATTCATGGCGTTATCTTTAACAAATCGAGGCTGATCGCGCAAGACAGAGGATGATCCCAGCCGGTCTCTTTCTTTTCCGCTCAGAAAAATATTGAATATTTTCCCAAGCCATAGTATGAATCCGCCCTGTTGTCGATTCCTTTTCTTCGGAAGAGGGAAGTCTTGATGTCGGGCGATTAGCTCAGCTGGATAGAGCGTTGGTCTCCGGAACCAAAGGCCCCGAGTTCGAATCTCGGATCGCCCACCATAAATTCAGATACAGCAGGTCAGGTAATGACGAAATCGGACTTTTAACGAGGTCATCTTAAATGCACCCGTTAAAGTCCTGTTTTGTGATGCTTACGAGGCGACCGTCGTTCGGCCCAGTAAACGAACCGGAAAACAACCGGGATCGCCATTCGGATTGATCGTCCGGTCCCGGAATGATTCAGGGCCTTTCGTTTTCGACGCGAAATTCTCTGCTTAAACGCCGGGCTTCCGCAACCTGGCCAGGGGTCATTTCTTTTTCCACGATATCCCGGAGTTCTCTCGCTTTTTCGATGCCCTGCACCGCAGCGAGATCCAGCCATTTATAAGCCTGGACGCCATCCTTCGGAACACCGTAACCCCTCGCGTACATCAGGCCCAGATTGTATTGAGCGCCGGCAAGCCCCTGCAGAGCCGCCTTGGAGATCCACTTGACGGCCTCCTGGTCATCTTTTGAAACGCCTTCGCCGTTGAAGTACATGACGCCCAGGTTGAATTGGGCGCCGGCCAGGCCCTGCCCGGCCGCCCTGGCGTACCATTTCGCCGCTTCCCTGTAATCCCTCGGTATCCCCTCGCCTTTGACGCACATCACGCCCAGGTAGAACTGGGCTTCGGCATGCCCCTGTTCGGCCGCCCTGGTGTACCACCTCACCGCCTCACGGTCATCCTTCGGGACCCCCTCGCCTTTGAAGTACATCACCCCCAGGTAGAATTGAGCGCCTGCAAGTCCCTGCCCGGCCGCCTTTTCGTACCACTTCACCGCCTCACGATAGTCCCGGGAAACCCCCAGGCCATTGAAGTACATCCTGCCCAGTTCCTGCTGGGCTTCGGCATCGCCC
>JAGVTI010000243.1 GCA_019136935.1 Deltaproteobacteria bacterium | reverse complement strand
TTCCCCTGATCCGGCAGATCCTGCTCTATCCCCCTTTACTTCTCAATCCGCCGATGAATAAGCGGACCGGGAAATTCGAGCGCATCGGCCTGAATCCCCTGAACCTGATCGACATCGATCCCGATGACTGGCTCTGTTTTCCGGCAAAAGTCGGTCCCCTGCTGATTCTTGTCTATATTCACGAGAAATTTTACGAACTCGGCTTTTCCCTGTGCAATCTTTTCGAACTGGCGGATGACGACAGCCTGAGCAAACCCATCGATGCGGTTTATCTGTTCGGCGTCCCGGGAACGGAACTGAACACGCTGGCCCCCATGCCGACGGTTTTCTATGACGACGATTCCAACGGAATCATTGCGGCAGCCTGTCCAAACGACGATCCATACGGATATTTCGGCTATCTGAAAAAGATGATCCTGACGCTCCATAACATCAAAATCATGAAACTCGGAAAGATGCCTTATCACGGGGCGATGGTCCGTATCGTCATGAAAGGGGACCGGGCCCTGACCATCCTGATCGTGGGCGACACGGGAACCGGGAAATCCGAAACCCTGGAGGCGTTCCGAATCATGGGGGAAGACCAGATCGAGGAAATGACCATTATCGCCGACGACATGGGTTCTCTGGAGATCGCCGCCGACGGCCGGGTCATCGGTTACGGAACGGAAGTCGGCGCTTTTGTCCGCCTGGACGACCTGCAGCCGGGCTACGCCTTCGGCCAGCTCGACCGGGCGATTATCATGAACCCCAACCAGGTGAACGCCCGGGTTGTCCTGCCGGTCACCACCTATGAAAACGTCATCAAGGGCTTTGCCGTGGACATGGTTCTATATGCCAACAATTACGAACAGACAGACGACGACCATCCCGTTATCGAAGCGCTTCCGACACCGGAGACGGCGTTACGGGTCTTCCGGGAAGGCACGGCCATGAGCAAGGGCACAACCACATCGACAGGGCTGGTGCATACCTATTTTGTCAACGTTTTCGGTCCGGTTCAATATAAGGAGCTTCACGACGAAATTGCGAAGCGGTTTTTCAACGCATTTTTTGACGGCGGAATATTCGTAGGACATCTCCGGACGAGGCTGGGCATTACAGGCTGGGAAAGGACCGGTCCCGAGGAGGCTGCCCGGGCTCTGTTGCAGGTGATCGCCCGCGAAGGCTGACAGAACAGAAACCGGTTCGCCGTTCCCACGACAACCGCCTGAACCATAAAACGGAACGGAAATGTTTGCCGCATGAAAAAAACCACCTTCCGGTACCGGAACCCGGTTTTACCGAAAGGTGGTTTTTTCTCTCACGTGAAAGGGGAAATCCTGCACAGCCTATCTTCCCGCGAAGAAGGCCTGCATGGGATTTAATACCGGCCCCTGCCCGTCCCGCCGCCTCCGTAGCCGCGATTCTGCGCATAGGAACCTCCTGACCGTCCCCTTGAATCGTTCTTTGGACGGGCTTCGCTCACGATGATGGTCCTGCCGTCCAACTCACCGCCGTTGAATTTCTTGATCGCCTCCGTCGCATCCTCCTCTTTTTCCATTTCAACAAAACCAAATCCCTTGGACGTGGCCGTAAATCGATCCTTGATGATACTGACCGACCGAACTTCCCCCACCGAGGCGAAATTGACCCTCAGATCCTCTTCGTTGACCCCTTGGGACAAATTCCCGATATAAAGTTTTTTGCTCATCTCAGGCCTCCTTTATCTGAACTTATTTTCATTTCCATTTGCGGCATGTCATTGTCATGATCGGCATATTGGAAAACCTCTGCCGAAGCTGCCGTGAACCTTGCACTGAATATCTCCCACATTCTGCCGGCAGACCCTTTCGTCCTTTCTCACAATCGAAACGGACGCTTCGTCCTTCGCCGAGGAATCGGAATCCACCGGTCCGAATAGCACTGAAATGAACTGAAACGGCTTCGCCGTCATCTTTCTCAATGAACCTGAAGTCTTTCTTTCCATGCAACCGGCGCAAATTTCCTTCCCGCGTCGGCACCATCCTCCTTTCCCGCGATTTGCGCGGGCGGACGCTGCCTTCACAAAAAGAAATAACCGCCATGACTTTGAA
>JAGVTI010000145.1 GCA_019136935.1 Deltaproteobacteria bacterium | reverse complement strand
TTTTTTCCCAGGAAAACATGGTAGGCATTTTCTTTCGACAGAATGATGAACGGTGCCGGATACTTGATCAAATCATCGATTTTGGTCAGATGTTTGAGCCTTGCCCGCATACCGTTGTCCTTTAGAATCCTCAGGATCTCTTCCGGCTTCAGTTCTTCCTCGACGAAATAGTTTCGTTTGATCGCCTGGATATCCACGGCGACGGCGTGAATTTTCGATACGACTTCAATACTGACAAGACCCGTTTCCATAGAATTCTCTCATGAAGCTGCCGTAATCCGATTCAATGGCCAGCCGCTTTTGATAAACCCCCAGGGTTGTTTCCGTGACTTTCAGATCACGTACGATTTGAAGATAATCCCTTTCCATCTCCAGCAGGTCCGCGCGGCTCCGCTGACCCAGCGCGGCCGCCTTCCCGGAAATGACGCGCAGTTTTTCATATTGCTCCGTCAGCTTCCGGTAATGTGTCAGCGCCCTGGACAATTCCGTATAGCCGGCGTAGGAGGTTCGCAATTCCCGCTTCCTCTCCTCGATGGCGGCCCTGATGCTTTCTTCCTGCTTTTTGATTTCCTCGCCGGTTTTGACGCGCTCCCACTTCCTCGCCCCGCCGTCGAAAATGGGCAGGGAAATCAAAATCCCGGCGTTATAACCGCTTTCCCTGATCTCCCTGAGGGCGTTGTCCATGCTGTCCGTATCGCTGCCGTAATAATCGTACCGCCCGTACATGGACACATCGGGCAGGTAATTGTTGAAGGTCGATTTGGCCTTGAGTTGCAGAGCTTCCAGTTCTTTCCGCCGCGCCTTGAGCTCCGGCGCATCTTCGATTTGATGCATCGTCGGTTCGGCTGCCTCGTGGTCCGTTTCTGCGTTCAGGCTTTCGATCTCGTCCGTTGCCGCGTAGGATTTCGCCGTATAGCTGTTGAGGGCTTCGAGGTTTTCCCGGAGTTCCTTCATCAGCGTCGCCTGTTCCCGTTCGGCGCTTTCCAGGTCCGACTCCGCCTTGATTACCTCTTCCCGGGAGGCCTCCCCCCCGCCCAGGGACTGATTCCGGAGATCCACCAGGTCTTGCAGCGCTTTGATGATCTCTCCGCCATACCTCAGCCGGACTTTTCCTTCCGCCAGCCGGCCGAAAAGATCCGTCATGTCCCGGGCAAGCTTTTTGGATTCCGTCGAGCAATCGAATACCGCGGCGTCCCGTAATTTCTGATAGTAGGAGGCTTCGTAGCGTTTCTTGTACCAGGAGGAAATCTCGTACTGACCGGACAGGTAAGCCAGAGAACGCCAGGAACTCTGACCGCCGACCACCTCGGAATTCACCGACTGGATGTCCCGGGTGTCTTTATCGAGGTTCTCGTACCGCTCCAGACGTCCAGTCAGGGTCAGTTCGGGATATAGACCGGCGAATGCCTGCCGGTAAGCGGCATGGGCGATCTTGATGTCCTGCTCCTTGACTTTGAGGCCGGCCGAGGAACGGATCGCCGCCTCGATGACGTCGCGGTAAGTGATCAATTCCGCATCAGCCAACGTACCGGCCATGACAACACAGAAGACAGCCCCGACGACGATTACAGAACGAAAATGCAAAACAAGCAACCTCCATCCCTGTTGAACCCGTAAAAAGTCGAACAAATATGCGTACCTGTCGTTCCGGGCAAACGCAGTGCAACTGGGAAGCCAGGCTATTGAGTCGTTTTTGGATGCCGAATCGAGAGACGGGATCCTCATCCACTGAATTTTTCCGGTCTGTCCGGTTTAATCCGGATGTTCCAACGAACTCAAAAACTGAAACCTTCCATTGAATGCTGGTCCTGGTCCTACCGGGTGGTGGTTGAACCGTAAAGGGGCCGCTTTTCGAAAACGGCTTGGGTGTGATTTGATTCAATGACTTCCCCCCCGGAATGCCTCATAAAATATCAGGATGACAACTTGATCAGGGTCCGCTTTCCCCCCTCGCATCCTGCCCCCTTCCGCCTTTCCCGGCGGAAGGGGAAAAGACCGGCCTTCCGGTCAGGACTGGTGCCAGCTCTGGGCCAGGATGTTGATATAGGCCTGGTCGCCCCGCATGGCGTTGTACT
>JAGVTI010000089.1 GCA_019136935.1 Deltaproteobacteria bacterium | reverse complement strand
CTGTTTCTGTCTCCATTTGCATCGAACGGAAAGGTTTTTACGGAAACGCCCGGCTTGACTTTTTGTATCCCCTCGATGATGACCCTGTCGCCGGGTTCAAGTCCCGATGAAACAAGCCATTTGTCACCAATGCTCCGGTCAAGCGTGAGCATCCGCTGCAGGACTTTACCCTTGGCATCGACGATAAGCGACATTGGATTCCCTTTCGGGTCTCGACTGACACCTTGCTGCGGAAGCAGAATCGCCTGCTCGTTGACCCCTTCCTCCAGGATGGCCCGCGCATACATGCCCGGCAGCAGAATCCGTTTCGGATTGGGAAACAGGATCCGCAGGAGGTAGGATCCGGTGGTCGGATCTACCGTAACATCTTGAAATTGCAAGGTCCCTGCCAGGGGATAAAGGGAGTTGTCCTCCAGAATCAGGCGGACCTTCGCCCGGTTGGCACTGTCCCGTTTGAGCGTGCCTTCCGCCATGCTTTGCTGCAGCCGTAACATGCTAGCACTCGACTGCGTGACGTCGACGTAAACGGGATCGATCTGTTGAATCGTGGCCAGCGCCATGGGTTGATTCGCCGTGACCAGAGCGCCGACGGTGACCGAGGATTTGCCGATTCGACCGGAAATCGGCGCCGTGACCCGAGTATAATCCAGGTTGATCCGGGCGGTTTCCACGGCCGCCCGGCCGGCTTCGATTTCCGCCTCGGCCTGTTTCAGTGCAGCCACGACATCATCGTAATCCTGTTGGCTGACCGCCCGAATGGCCACCAGTTCCCTGTACCGCTCAGCCCTGTAGCGAATGGCCGTCACATTGGCTTCCGCTCTGGCAAGAGTTGCCCTGGCACTGGCGTAAGCCGCCTGATAGGTGGCCGGGTCGATCTGGTACAGCACCTCTCCGGCCTTGACATCCGCACCTTCCTTGAAGAGGCGTTTTTGGATGATTCCGCCTACTTGCGGACGAACTTCCGCAACGAGACAAGCCGACGTGCGTCCCGACAGCTCGGTTGTGATCGACACCCGTTCCGGCTTTATTTCGACGACGGCGACCTCGGGCTGAGACGGCGCCACGGCAGGAGACCGTTGACCGCAGCCGCCCAGTGTCAGGCTTCCCATCATCAGTCCTATGGCAATGATCCGGATTGTTTTTCCACCCATCTGCATGAGACACCTCTGAAATTGAATTTGAATGTTAACCCCGGTCCATGTCAGGGCGTTGAAAATGCTTGTTGTATGCACCGGTAGCGTCAATCATGATCGTTGCGTGGCTCACGCCGTCAAAAGAGTGAACATTCATTCCGTTGTTCCCGCCGGAAGAATGGACTTCAGGACAGGATCATGGGCTACCTTTTGACTCCGTCCCAGCAGGCCTCCAAGGTCTTTTTCATCAGGGTATCGTTCAGGACGATGAACCCAAAAACATGGTCCCGCATCATGGCCAGGATAGGCCCGAAAGCTAGGGCAAAAAGCAGGGGGAGAGGCAGATCCTTCAGAATCTGCTGCTTGATCCCCTCTTCAAACAAGCTTCTGAATATGTCGTCCCCGTTTGGTTTGCCGAGGAGCCTTTCCCTGCGTAAGTTTACGCCGTAGGGAGAGTTGTAGTACTGTTCAATAAAACGGAAATGGACGGGGTGATCCAGCAGGTACTTGCACAGCGCTGATGCCAGGTGCAGAAATCTTTCTCTGAGAGGTTTTTCCCTCAAGTACCCGGTCTGCAGAGATTTCATGATATTCCCTTCCAGTTCCCTGTTCAGATCGTTGATGAGGGCTTCCTTGTTTTCAAAATATCGGTAGATTGTTCCGGCGCTTACGCCCGCTTTTTCAGCGATCATGGCCATAGGGGCGCCATGAAAGCCACGTTCGGCAATGAGTTCCAGGGCCGCTTTCATAATATCGTGGCGCTTGTCCGGTGTTTTCATGGTCGGTCCTCTTCTTATTCGATGGCAAGGAATGAACATTCATTCACAGTCGGAGTTCTCTTATTCCAAAAAAAAGATATTATCAATACCTTTTTGCTTGAAAATGACGGCCTCGTAAAAAACCTTTTTTGCTATGCGGAGGCTCCGGCCGGAGAATCTTACGT
>JAGVTI010000183.1 GCA_019136935.1 Deltaproteobacteria bacterium | reverse complement strand
CCTGCGAAAAGCGGCCCATCAAGACGGAAGACATTGAAAGAGTGGTCGAAAACGTGGAGCGGGCCTGCCAGGAGTATCAGGGCGACGAGATCTCGACGACGGTGATCGGTGAAAAGGTGATGAAGGAGCTCCAGGAACTGGATGGTGTGGCTTACGTGCGATTTGCCTCCGTCTACCGCCAGTTCCGGGACGTGACGGAATTCCTTAACGAACTCAAAGGGTTTTTGAAAACGAACGAAGACAAGGATTGAGTCGGGGGCGTCTGAAATCGATGAGTCCGGTTTTTCCGGGGATGATGAAGGAAGTCATGTTTACGGGAATCGTGCAAGCCTTGGGGATGGTACGGCGCATCAACCGGAAAGGTCAGGATGCGGTGATCGAGATCGAGAGCGGTCTGGACATGGGGGATGTCCGTCTCGGGGACAGTATCGCCGTCAACGGGACCTGCCTCACCGTGACTGCCGCCGCCAAGGATCGTTTCTCCGCCGACGTGTCCGCCGAGAGCCTGGAAAGGACCAATTTGAAGGGTCTCCACGTGGGAGACAAGGTGAACCTGGAAAAGGCCCTCCGGTTGACGGATTTTCTGGGGGGACACCTGGTTCTGGGTCATGTCGATGAAACGGGGATCGTTCGGGAGAAGGCGGTCAAATCGTCCTCCGTGGTGCTGGGCATCGACGTCAGCCCGGGGGCGGGACGCTACATCGTGGAGAAAGGTTCCGTTACCGTCGACGGGGTCAGCCTGACCGTAAACCGTTTTGAAAAGGGTCGGTTCTATGTTAACATGATCCCTCACACGGCCCAGGTAACGACTCTCGGCCTGAGAAAGGTGGGTGATCCGGTCAATATCGAAACGGATATCATCGGAAAGTATGTCGAGCGCTTTGTCCGCCCCGGCGATGGACGGAAAGACGGTGAGAAAGGGGAATTCGACTGGTCTTCTCTGGCGGACGGGTTTTCAAGGGAGTAGCGACCGGTAAAACGGACAAATAAACAGAAGCGAAGGTGAATCATGGGGATCAGTTCAGTTAAGGAAGCCATTGTAGATATCAGAAGTGGCAAAATGGTTATTTTGGTGGACGACGAGGATCGTGAGAACGAAGGCGATCTTTGCATGGCGGCGCAGTTTGTCACGCCGGAAGCGATCAATTTCATGGCCAAACACGGCAGGGGATTGATTTGTCTTACCCTGACGGAGGAGCACGCGGACAAACTGGGACTCTTTCCCATGGTCAGGGATAACCGTTCGCGGTTTCAAACGGCCTTCACCGTATCGATCGAGGCCAAGCGGGGGGTGACGACGGGTATCTCCGCCGCCGACCGTGCAACGACGATCCTGACCTCCATTGCCGACGATGTTCAGGCTGAAGACCTGGTCAGCCCCGGGCATGTCTTTCCCATCCGGGCGAAACGCGGTGGTGTGCTCGTCCGGACCGGTCAGACCGAAGGGTCCGTCGATCTGGCCCGGCTGGCGGGGTTGAAGCAGGCCGGTGTCATCTGCGAAATCATGAAGGATGACGGAACGATGGCCCGCATGCCCGATCTGGAAATTTTCGCCAGGGAACATGACCTGAAGATCGTGACCATTGCGGACTTGATCGAATTCCGGATGCGTCATGAATCCCTGATCCGTCGTGCCGCTTCAGCGACGCTTCCGACCCGTTACGGCGGTGAGTTCAAGATGATTGTTTATGAAAATGACGTGGACGACATGAAGCACATCGCCCTCGTCAAGGGAGAGATCGGCGAAAACGACGAAATCCTGGTGCGGGTCCATTCGGAATGTGTCACCGGCGATATCTTCGGCTCCGAGCGCTGCGACTGCGGCGATCAGTTGAGGCGTGCCATGAGCATGATCAATGACGAGGGTAAGGGGGTCATTGTCTACATGCACCAGGAAGGCCGGGGCATCGGCCTGGTCAATAAAATCCGGGCTTACGAACTGCAGGAGAAAGGGAAGGACACGGTCGACGCCAATATCGAACTCGGGTTCAAGGACGATCTGAGGGATTACGGTATCGGCGCACAGATCCTGGTCGACCTCGGGGTGCGGAAAATCCGGATGCTGACGAACAACCCGAAGAA
>JAGVTI010000191.1 GCA_019136935.1 Deltaproteobacteria bacterium | reverse complement strand
AAGCCCCTCGAGGAAATCCGGAAGATCCAGCTTCCGGCCATTCTGCTGCTCAACGATCGTCATGCCGTCATTTTGCTCGACAAACCGGACGATACGGGAAACTGCAAAATCCTGCTGCCGGAAACGGGCATGGGGGAGAAGATCCTCCCTCACGCCGAACTGGACCGGTTGTATACGGGTTACGCGATCTTCGTCCGCCCGAAGTACCGCCTGGAGAGGAAATCTCTGGAAGACCTGAGCCCGGTGACCACCCGCCACTGGTTCTGGGGCACCATGCTTGAATCCTGGCGCATTTACCGGGATGTGCTCCTGGCGGCTTTTCTGATCAATGTTCTGGGCCTGGTCGGAATTTTTTATGTCCTGAATGTGTACGACCGGGTCATCCCGAACAGTGCCTACGAAACGTTATGGGTTCTCTCCATCGGTGTCACGGTGGTTTATATTTTCGCGGTGGTGATGCGTGCCCTTCGCAGTCATTTTATTGACGAGGCCGGCAAAAAAACGAACTTGAAATTGTCATCCATGATCCTGCAGAAGGTCCTCGACCTCAGAATGGAGGCCAGGCCCCAATCGATCGGATCGTTCACGAACAACCTGCAGGAATTCGAAAGCATCCGCGATTTTATCACGTCCTTCTCCATTACCGCCCTGATCGATATTCCCTTCATGCTCCTGGGGCTTCTGGTTGTGTGGTACATCGGCGGCGCCCTGGTTGTGGCGTTTCTTTTCGCGATCATTGCCCTGGGAAGTTTTGCCTATTTTATTCAGAAACCGCTCCAGGCGGCCGTGGAAAAATCCGTGAAGGCCTCTGCCCAGAAAAACGCCATCCTCGTGGAAGGTGTTGCCGGTTTGGAAACCGTCAAGATGCTCGGAGCCGAAAGCCAGGTCCAGCGCGCCTGGGAAGAGGCAGTCAGCTACATCGCCAATTGGAGTTCAAGGTCCAGGTTCCTCTCGTCATCCGTTCAGGATGTCGCCTACTTTGTGCAGAACGCCGTGGTGGTGATCGTCGTCATCGGCGGCGTCTACATGATCACGGCGGGGGATCTGTCCCAGGGCGGCTTGATCGCCCTGGTGATCCTTTCCCGCCAGGTGCTCGCTCCGATGGCCCAGGTGGTGAACCTTGCCACCCGTTACCACCGGGCAAAGGAAGCACTGAAGACGTTGAACGATATCATGCAGCTTCCCGTTGAAAGGCCTCCGGAAAAAACGTTCCTCCTGAGATCCCGTTTTGAAGGAGCCATCGGCGTGAAAAACCTGACCTTCTCCTATCCCGGCCAGGTCAACAAGGTTCTGAATAACATCACCCTGGACATTTCAGCCGGAGAAAAAGTCGGCATCATCGGTCCCGTGGGTTCGGGAAAAACCACTCTCGGGAAATTGATGCTGGGACTTTACGAACCGACTAGCGGCATGGTCACCATGGACGGGACCGATATCCGGCAGATCGATCCTGCCGAACTGCGCCACTTCATCGGTTACGTGCCGCAGGATATCATCCTTTTCAAGGGAACCGTTCGTGATAACGTGACCATGGGCACCCACGACATGGACGATCAGACGGTTCTCCACGCCGCAGAACCCGCGGGGGTCAGTACCTTCATCAAAAAACACTCCAAAGGGTTCGATATGGAGGTCGGCGAATTCGGCCGCGGCCTTTCCGGCGGTCAGCGGCAGTGCATTGTTCTGGCCAGGGCGCTTCTTCTGGATCCGCCCATTCTGGTTCTCGACGAACCGACGAGCAATATGGACAATAGAACGGAAATCCGTATCAAGAACAATTTATCCGGAATCATCAAGGGAAAGACCCTGATCATGATCACTCACCGGGCATCGCTTCTGGAAATGGTCGATCGCCTGATCGTCATCGACAACGGGATGGTCGTTGCGGACGGCCCGAAGGCTTTTGTTCTGGAAGCCATGAAAAAGGGTCAGTTGAACATTTAAGCGAATCGGCAGGAGAAGACAAATTGGCTGAGCCTGAGAAAAAAACAAAGTTGAATGAACTTTTTCGAAGAATGCCATCGGAAGAAACCGATTACGTAACGGATATCCGGAATTCCGTCCTGGCACAAACCCCGCGGGGAGG